>NZ_JBQSVT010000041.1:0-34308 GCF_052376555.1 Specibacter sp. AOP5-B1-6 | reverse complement strand
TGCGAGGCGCAACTTTTTGATTTTCTAAGCGGACGAAAAGTGTTTGAAGATATTGACCAATAAGCCTTGACGGTGACGCGCACCACACATAATCTGGTGCAACAGCGTTGCGTTGGATGCAACCCCAAACTCTTTGGTGGATCAAATGACAAATCAGCAACCCACAAGCTCCGGCAGGGCGGCAACGATGCCGAATCTTGCCGAGCAGACGACCTTGAGCGGCCAGCCCTACCCTGAGAATTGCAACCAGGTATCTAAAAGCACCTTGCGCCGAGTGGTTGGCGCCAGCTTCATCGGCAATTTTGTTGAGTGGTTCGACTACGCCGTGTACGGCTACTTGGCAGTCACCATATCCCATGTGTTCTTCCCCGAAGCAGACAAGCAGACCGCTCTGCTGCTGACGTTCGGCTTGTTCGCCATCTCATTCTTTGTCCGTCCCATCGGCGGCTTCATCTGGGGGCATATCGGGGACAAGGTGGGGCGAAAGAACGCCTTGTCCCTCTCGATCCTGATCATGTCCGCGGCAACCTTCGCAATAGCATTGATCCCCGACTACAACATCATCGGTATTTGGGCGCCGATCCTGCTGCTGATCGTCCGGGTTGTCCAGGGATTCTCGGCCGCAGGTGAATACGCCGGCGCCTCCGCGTTTCTGGTGGAATATGCCCCGGCAAACAGGCGCGGCCTCTACGCGGCCGTCGTGCCGGCCAGCACAGCCACCGGGCTGCTCCTTGGCTCGTTGATCGCACTGCTGCTCTCGGTTTCGCTCGCGCCAGAACAACTTAACTCCTGGGGCTGGCGCCTGCCGTTTCTGCTTGCTGCCCCGATGGGCCTGATCGGTCGCTACATCCGTGTCAAGCTCGAGGACACCCCGGCATTCCTGGCCCTGGAAAAGGAAGACGAAGCCATCAAGGCACCAGTCATGTCCATGTTCCGGGAACAATGGCGTCCGCTGCTGATCGCGGTCGGCGCCGTCGTCCTGAACGCTGTGGGCTTCTATGTGGTGCTTAGCTACATGCCCACCTACCTCAGCGAGGTTGTTGGACTGGATGCTTCCCTTTCATTCATCGCCACCACTGTCGCCCTCGCCACTTACATTGGCTTCATCTTCCTGACCGGCTTGGCCTCGGACAGGTTCGGCCGCAAGCGGGTCCTCATCACGGCCTCGATACTCTTCGTAGTCCTGACCGTGCCCGCGTTCATGCTTCTGGGCACTGGAAATTTCCTGGTGATCATCCTGGTCCAGATTCTGCTGGGCGCCATGCTGACACTCAACGACGGAACACTGCCCAGCTTCCTCGCCGAACTGTTCCCCACCAAGGTCCGCTACAGCGGATTTGCCGTGAGCTTCAATCTCACCAACGCCCTCTTCGGCGGCACCGCACTCTTCGTCTCAACACTGCTGATCAACGTAAGCGGCTCCGACCTGGCCCCAGGCTGGTACCTGATGGCGGCCGCCGTGGTATCCCTGATTGCGGTGTCCCTTGCCAAGGAAACGTCCAAGGCCCCCCTGAAACACTAGCTTTCCCAATCCTCTCCGATCCTTCCCCACAAATGTAAACAAACGCTATCAACAAGGAGTCACCATGAGCATCACCACCCCAGAAGTCGCCACGTCCGTCACCGAACTGGAGCGCCTGAAGGTTCTGCACAACGGCCAAAAAGTGCAGCTGACGTTCTCAGACGTTGAAATGGAGCGGCGCCTTGCGGGGCTTCGCAGGATCATGGCAGCCAAGGACCTGGACGCCGTCGTCCTGACCAGCTACCACGGCATCAAGTACTACTCCGACTTCCTGTTCACCTCCTTTGGCCGTTCCTACGCCATGGTGGTGACCGCAAGCGACACCGTCACCGTCACCGCGAACATCGACGCCGGCATGCCGTGGCGCCGCGGTTACGGAGAGAACATCGTCTACACGGACTGGCGCCGGGACAACTACATCTTCGCCATCCAGGAATCCCTGCGCACCCGCGGCATCAAGGTCCGCCGCATCGGCGTGGAGGACGACTCGCTGCCGCTGGACAACCGCAACAAGATCCAGGCCGCGTTCGACGGCGCGACCTTGGTTGACGTGTCCCAGGACGCCATGCGCCAGCGCATGATCAAGTCGGCGGAGGAAATCGCTGTCATCAAGCACGGCGCCCGCATCGGCGACCTCGGCGGCGAAGCCATCCGCAACGCGATCCGTCCCGGCATCACCGAATACGAGGTGGCCCTGATCGGCACCGAGGCGATGGTGCACGAAATTGCCCGCACCTTCCCCAACTCGGAAATCCGCGACACCTGGGTGTGGTTCCAGTCCGGCATCAACACCGACGGTGCCCACAACTGGGCCACCACGCGCAAGCTGGCCGAACACGACATCCTCTCGCTGAACTGCTTCCCCATGACCAGCGGCTACTACACGGCACTGGAACGCACCTTGTTCCTCGGCGAGCCTGATGCCCGCTCGCTGGAATTGTGGAACGTCAACGTTGAGGTCCACCGCCGCGGGCTGGAACTGATCAAGCCCGGCGCCGTCTGCAAGGACATCGCCGCCGAGCTCAACGAGATCTACGTGGATCGCGGGCTCCTTGCCAACCGTACCTTCGGCTACGGCCACTCCTTCGGCGTCCTCTCCCACTACTACGGCCGCGAAGCCGGACTGGAACTGCGTGAAGACATCGACACGGTGTTGGAACCAGGCATGGTGGTCTCCATGGAACCGATGATCACCGTCCTGGACGGCCAGCCCGGTGCCGGCGGCTACCGCGAGCACGACATCCTGGTGGTCGGTGAAAGCGGTGCGGAGAACATCACCAAGTTCCCGTTCGGCCCGGAGCACAACATCATAAACGCCTAACACCCATCTGCGGCGCCACGAAACCCGTGGCGCCGCAGCCGCATTTGTCCACAACATGAGCACAATTAGGGAAAGATGGTGACCATGACGACTACAGCCAACTCAAGCGACGGCGCCAGCGCCTCCCCCGACGCCCGCGGCACTTCTGTGATCGTGAATGCCATTGCCGTCCTGCGCTGCTTTTCCGCCGAAGAGCCGTTGTTGGGTGTCACCGAGATTGCCCTGCGGGTGGGCATGCACAAGAGCACGGTGTCGCGGATCCTGACCACTTTGGAACAGGAAGACCTTGTGGAGCGTGATTCAAGCTCGCGCCGTTACAAACTGGGGCTGGGACTGATCGCGGTGGCCGGGCCTCTCTTGGCCGAACTCGAAGAAAGGCGCGTGGCCTATCCGCTGCTGCACCGCCTGACCGAACTGACCACCGAAACCAGTGCGCTCATGGTGTGGAACGGCCGCGAATCCATGTGCGTGGAACAAATCGCCAGCCCCCAGCAGGTCAAGCACACCACCCCGCTGGGCGCCCGCTACCATGAAGCCATGAGCGCCTCCGTGCAGGTCTTCCTCGCCGTAGAGCCTGAGGAACGGGTCCGGGCGCTGATCCTAGACGGCACCATCTCCTACGCTGGCGTGGACGAGGCCAGCTTGGAAGCGTACCTGCTCCGACTCAAGGATGCCGCCGCACGCGGCTATGCGACCAACTACGGTGAATCTTCATTGGACGAGGTTGGTGTTGCCGCACCCGTCCGCGACCACCGAGGCAACTTGGTGGCGGCGGTGCTTATCCCCGCGCCCCGGTTCCGTGTCTCCCCGGAGCGGCTTCAAACCTTGGGTGAGGCTTGTACCCAGACGGCCCAGCAGATCACCGACCGGCTCGGCGGCTAGGACGTAAAAGTAATTTTCAGCCTAGGAGCGTAGCCATGGATGATTCACCTCGTCACGTGCACCTTCTGTCCGACGGGACGGGCATCACTGCGGAAACACTGAGCAGCACCCTGCTGACACAGTTTCCCCAGTGGCAGTTTTACCGGACCACCGTGTTGTCAAGCAACTGATAGAGATGGGTTTGTGGTCAGGTGCCGATGGCTTTGCCTGATGATATAGCGCTTGAGGGTTCGCATGATTTCGCGTTTGCTCCGGCCTTCGGCGATCTTGCGTTCGACATATTCGCGGGTGGCTTTGTCGGTGCGCATTCGTGTCAACGCGATGGTGTTAATGGCCCGGTTCAGGCGACGGTCTCTGCCGCGATTGAGCCGGTGCCGGACCGTGTTTCCCGAGGACGCCGGGATCGGGCAGGTGCCAGCGATCATCGCGAATGTGGCTTCGGATCGGATGCGTCCTGGGTGCGACCAGACGGCCACGAAGATCGCGGCCGTTACCGCGCCTACGCCGTGCATCGCCAGCGGTGACGGCATCTGTTCAGTGGTCAGTTTGGTGAGCTGGACCTGGTTGGCCTTCAGGTCGCCATCCAGACCGGTGATTCGCTTGGCTAGGCGCACGGATTCGCTCCGGCAACAGTGGCTCCGAGGGCTTCATCGCGTGCCCGCTATCTCGCAATGGTCTTGATTTTGAGATGTGGTCAGTGGCTTGCGGGCGTCAATCCCTAGGTCATGGGCGCGTACTAAGGCGGTCAGCGCATTGATAGCCCGCAGCCGATCGGTGTTCATCTGGTCTCGCCCGACGCTGAGCCATTACATGGCGGTCTGGACCTCGCCCGCCCGGCGGTCCCTGAGTCTGTCGTGATCCATGACGAGGGTGGACCTGGCTGCCGTGATCGCGTCCAAGGTATCGGTTTTTCCTTTGCCGCGCAGACGTTTGGTTGAAGGTGTGGGGGCCTCAACCACGCGATGGCCGACCTTTGCAAGATGCTCGGACACGATGGCTCCGTAGGAGCCGGTGCGCTCGGCCGAGATGAGGACGCCCTCGACGTCTCCTTCGGTGCGGCGCCCAATCCAGGATGCCTCGCGTGCCAAGCCCGCGGTCGTCGTCGGAAGGTCTCCTGCGCCAGGAGTTTGCCCGAGGGTGACTCCATGATGGTGTATGTATGGCTTGCAGCGTGAGTGTCAACGCCAACGATGAATCGACAGTGATCTGCCACAATTGACATGCGATGTCTCCTTTTAACGTGCGGACGCAGGTGACCGGCGTCGGCCCGGGAGAAGATTACTTGCGAGGCATGCCTGTAAAGGGCCACAATCCCCAAGGAATGGGCAGGCTTTTAATCAAGCCATGTGATCTCTCGGGACATAGGTGACAGTTCTCCCTCAGGACTTTGGTGACACTTGATGTCTCAGGACATCGGTACCGCTTCGCGTCCTTAGCTTGATCTGCGGAAGCGGGCACGGGCTTGGCTCATTCCGACGTACTTGGTGTCTGCGGGCGGCCAGAAATACTCAGCGATGATCTCGCCTTCCGTGCTGGCGAACACGACGCCGTCACGGTCCCAGACAGCATTGATGTTTCTTCCGCCCATCCGCTTGGTCACGGAGAACAATGTCTTCCCGATCTTGACCACGCCGTTGGAGTAGACCCGCAGCGTCTGGCGGCCGTTGTCGGCGGGGTAGGACACCGTGCCACTGAGTTTCTGGATCCCTCCAGTCTCGAAACCGGATTCTGCATCCACGCCGCTCGTGGCGGGTTGCTTCGGTGATTCTGCTTGGTCGAGCGCTGCTGGTTCGGCGGCGTACGATCGTTGGGCAGCTGGCAGTGGCAGCCATGGCTCGGGAAGGCTCGGTACGGGTTTCGGCCGGGGAGCTTCGGCAACAGCCGTGGCGTCCCATGACCGTTGCGGGATGATGCGCCCGGGCAGCCCCTGGTGCGGACGCTCGGTGTTGTAGATCTGGTCAAACCGGTCGACCTGCTCCTGAAGCTCAGCGTGAGTGTGGGCCAACGGCTGCTTGTCCAACCACCGGAATAAGGTCTGATGAAACCTCTCATTCTTTCCTTGTGTGGTCGGCTTGTACGGCTTACCGGTGATCGCCTCGACCCCGAGCGAGGAGACATAGTTGACCAGCTGGCCCTCCCATCCGCGGCGTGAGGGATTCAAAGCCACACCGTTATCCGTCAATAATCTTTGTGGAACCCCGCGGGCGGCGACGCCCTTCTTCACGACCGCAAGGGCCGCTTCGCTAGTTTCCCCGGAGGCGACGTGGGTGGCGACTGCGAGACGGGAAAGGTCATCTTGGAGCTGGAAGATCACGCACTTGCGTCCGCCGGTGAGCACGTACTCTGTGGCGTCCAATTGCCAGCAGGCATTCGGGGCAGGGTAGACAAACCTGCGGTGCGCGGCGCGGGGCTTTTTCTTTGGCTCTGCCCGGGCCACACCCCGCTCCCGGAAGATCCGTGCAAGGGACGCCTCGGATGGGGCATCCATTCCCAAGGCGACCATTTTGTCGTGGACGCTGATCGGGCCGTGGTCCAGTCCGGAGGACTCCAGGGCGGCGCGCACTTTTACTGCTTCGTCTTTGCGGTCCTCAGAGACTTTGGTGGGCGAGGTCTTCGGCCGGCGAGAGCGTGGCTCCAGGGCTGCAGCCTGGCCTTCATCACGGGCCCTGGCCTTGATCTTATAGAACGTCTTGCGGCTGATCTCGTGCTCAGCGCAGAACGTGGTGACGGCACCGCGTGGGGCATCATCGGGCCACTGGGCGATAGCGAGGCGGACACGGGGATCGACAGGCTCATTGTTATTCACCCATCATTCTTTGCCACCAGCACCGGACGGCCAAACCCCGCTAACACCGGCGAGAAGTGTCACCACCAAGAACCGCCATTGTGTCACCGATGTGTTGAGGCAGAACTGTCACCGATGTCCTGCGAGATAACAAATTTAATGAGTCGGTCCTATCTCCCAGGACATCGGCGAAGGTTCTTCCTCCGCTCCTGTCGTCTGCCGTGGGCCGCTTCTAACCGCCGCAGCCTTGAGGCGCACGTCATGTTTGCCTGGGAGCTTCGCACACCAGCCGCCCGCGCAAATCTACCTGTCAAGCAGGAACAACCACTCGGGGTAAGCTTAGCCTTACTTTACCTAACCGCCCCGCTGTCTTGGGATCGCGCTCGAACCGAGCAAAGGATCGGCACATGCCTCTGGCCGAAATGCAAAAGAACAACCCCCTTTTTGCTGAGCCGTTCCACTTCACGACGCATTTTTTCGTCACCAACGGGGCGGCCAGCTGGACGGACCACTCCCATCACGAACACGAACTGCTGTGGGCTGAACGTGGATCGGTCCAAGTGCGCGTGCAGTCACGTGCCTGGCGCTTATCCCCGGGTCTCGCACTCTGGATACCGTCGGGGACTGTCCACCAGGTAGCCTCAGATGCGACCGTCGCTCTCGGTGCGACCCACATCGATCCGCATTCCTGCAGTCGGATCTGGGACGCGCCGATTCTCATGAGCGTCACACCTGCACTGCGCGAACTGTTGATCCACGAAAACCGGACCAATATGCCCGACGAGTACCGCGCTAGAGCACAACGAGTCTGCCTCGACTTGTTGACGCCAGCCTCCAGCCGCCGCACTGAGGTGCCATTCCCTACCGACCCAAGGGTGCTACGACTTGTCAACGAGGTGCTTGCACATCCTCGAGACTCACAATCGCTCGAACATTGGGCCATAGCGCTCCATGTGAGTCCCCGAACCATCACTAGAATCTTCTCGGCCGAGACGCAGATGAGTTTCGTGCAATGGCGCATCGCAGTGCGCATGCAGGAAGCCGTCGCACAGCTCATGAACGGGCGGGCAGTGCAGCAGGTCAGCAGGCATCTTGGGTACACCTCTGTGTCCACGTTCGTTGCAACCTTCCGTCGCATCGTTGGTGTCACCCCGGGCGCGGTGGCAGCAAACAACCAACCGTCCTCCATGAGCCTGTCCCGATAGAACCATTATCTGACCTCCTATCGACGGGCCCAGCGGATAGCGTGAATGTGATGATTCATGGCTGTGCAGAACGCACTGAAATGCCACGATTTAGTCAGCCATCCGCGCCTCAGCGCGCACCAACCAGAGGAAGATTTTTTAGTGATCAACAAACCGCGCCTTGCCTACCGCTCGGCGAATATTAAACTCGCGATCGCGGGCCTTCTCGCCTTGGGGCTGACTCTCACCGGTTGCGGCGCCACAGCGGAGCAGTCGCCTGCAGCTCCCACATCGTCCGCGCAAACCTCCAAGTTCTCCGTGGAAGACGATGCCTACCCCACGAGAATAAAGCACGCATTCGGAGAGGCCGTCATCGAGACTGAGCCTCAGCGCGTACTCACCATCGGCATTTCATCAGAAGACACGGTCGTCGCACTTGGCATTGTGCCGGTCGCCGTTCCCGATGAAACTTGGGCAGGCGATGAGGATGGCTACCTGCCCTGGTTCCGAGAAGCCGTTGGGGAGCTCGGATCCAAAATGCCTGTAACACTCAATTCTTCCGATACCGGCGAGCTCGATTATGAGCAGATCCTCGACCTCGCACCCGACATAATCCTGGCACCCTACTCGGATATCAACGACGCCTCGTACAAGCGACTGGAGTCGATCGCCACTACGGTTGCTTACGCCGACGAGCCGTTCGGTATCTCCTCGTGGCAGGAGCAGGCTAGGATCGTCGGCCAGGCGCTGGGCCGCCCGGCCGCCACCGAGTCCCTCATCAAGGACACGGAGACCAAGCTGGCGAATGCTGCGGCGGAACATCCAGAGTTCAAGGGCACGACCTTCGCTTACGGGATGGCGCTCAACGAGGGAAGTACAGAGCTCGGTTTTTACGACAAGAAAGACGGGCGGGTCACGTTCACGGAGCAGTTGGGGCTGACAATGGATCCCAAGGTCGCCGAAATCAGCGCCAACCGACCCAAGGACCTCTGGTATGGGGCCGTCAGTCTCGAAAAGCTCGATACCGTGACACCCGACATCTTCATTGCCTGGGGCGATGATCAGGCCACCGTCGACCGGAGCCTGACCAACCCGCTGCTAGCTCAATGGTCTCCGCTGAAGTCAGGTGGCGACATCTGGATCACCGACAAAGAACTCGCCCGTGCGACCACCAGCGTGAGCATCATCAGCATGGGCTGGGCACTGGATCGATACGTGCCGCTACTAGCCGACGCCATCGCGAACACGAAGTAGATTCCACGCCAGGAACGGGGCCTTGTTCAGACCTGAACAGGGCCCCGTCATTGCACTGCGGTTCAGTGCACCGCGTCGGGCTGGTGTTCGTCGTTCCGGAAGTGACCAAGAAGCTCATCGGGGCTGGGCTCTTCGTCTAGTTAGATTCAACGAACAATAGCAGCGACCGCTCATTCCGAAAGCTCGTGCCAACTACCCGCAGGAAGTCTGTGCGGATGAGTGGCACACCGTCAATGTTGACGTGTGTGAATGAGTTCCGTCGGGAAGCGAGCCGCGAATTCCATCCGGAAGATGCCAGAAATGGAGAGCCATCTGGCAGGTAGAGGCAATCGGCCAGACTGCTCCGCCCAACCGTGCAGGCGCCGTCCCTTCACAGTCCCCGCTGTCGCCCCGTGTTCTTGTACGGCACCACCAGCGGGCCCCCGGTGATCGGGTCGGCGATGACCACGGAGTCGATGCCGAACACCTTCGCCACCGTCTCCACCGTGACCACTTCTTCGGGCGGCCCTTCGGCAACAATTTTCCCGTCTTTCATGGCGATCAGGTGCGTCGCGTACCGTGCAGCATGGTTGAGGTCGTGGAGCACCGCCACCAGGGTGTGGCCGTCGGCGTGCAGGTTGCTGAAGAGTTCCATGAGTTCGATCTGGTGGGCAATGTCCAGGAACGTGGTGGGCTCGTCCAGGAGCAGCAGTGGGGTCTGCTGGGCAAGCACCATCGCCACCCATACACGTTGCCGTTGCCCACCGGAAAGCTCATCGACCAGGCGGGAGGATAGCTCAGTCAGGTGGGTGGCGGCGAGCGCGTTGGCCACTGCCAGCTCATCCGCGTGGGACGACTGCTGCAACAGTTTTTGGTGTGGATAGCGGCCGCGTCCCACCAAGTCGGCAACGGAGATGCCGTCGGGTGAGATCGAGGACTGCGGCAGCAGGCCGATCCTACGGGCCACCTCCTTCGCGTGGTACTTCGAAATCTCCTTGCCATCGAGCATCACGGCCCCTTCACTAGGGGCCAAAAGACGCGAGAGTGCACGCAGCAGTGTCGATTTTCCGCACGCGTTGGGGCCGATGATGACCGTGAAGGACCCGGGCGGAATGTTGACGCTCAGGTCTGCGGAGATGGTTCGCTTGTCGTAGCCAATGGTGATCTTGTCGGCGCGGAGTTCTGTTGAATCGACGGTGGCCGTCCGGATCTCGGTGAGAGTGTTCATGAAGGTGCTTTCTGCAAGGGTGAGGCGGAGCTATTTTCTGCGGCGGTATTCGCGGACCAGAAGCCAGATCAGGTACGTTCCGCCAATGGAGACGGTAATGATGCCCACCGGCAGCTGGCTGGAGTTCGCTACGACGTCGGCTGCGGTGAGCAGCAGTGCTCCAACCAGGGCCGCCGGAATCATCCCAATGCCGGCAGCGCCGGTCAGCCGGCGGGCGATCTGCGGGGCGGCAAGCGCAATGAAAGAGATGGGCCCGGCTGCCGCGGTCACCAGCGCCGTCAGGGCAACACCCACCACCACCACGCCCAGGCGGAGCCGTTCGGTGCGCAGGCCCAGAGCCTTGGCGGCGTCGTCGCCCATTTCCAGTTGCCGCATCCCGGGTCCTAGGGCCAAGGCCATGGGTACCAACAGGACCAGGATGGTGAGCATGGGCCAGAACTGGTCAAAGCCCAGCCCGTTCAGCGACCCGGAACCCCAGGCGGCTGCGGACATGGCGTCCTCCAGCTTGGCCTGCAGCATCAGGTAGGAGTTGATGGAGCCGAGCACGGCGCTGACGCCGATGCCCATGATGATGAGCCGGAATCCTTCAACACCGCGGCGGTAGGCCAGCAGGTAGACCAGCGCAGCCGTTACGATCCCGCCAATGAGCGAGCCCGCGGCGACCATGTAGTAACCGGTGCTGCCTGCCACGAGCATCACTAACAGTGCCCCGGTGTAGGAGCCAGCCGCGAATCCAATGACGTCGGGGCTGCCCAGCGGGTTGCGCGTCAGCGACTGAAACAGTGCGCCGCTCATGCCCAGTGCCACGCCGGAGAAGATGGCAAACAGCAGGCGCGGCAGCCGCCACTCCACCACTAGCATCTCGGTGCGCCGGTCCCCGTTGCCCAGCAGCGCCTGCACCACATCGGCCAGCGGGGTGCGGGAGGCGCCTGCGGTCAGCGTGTATGCGCCAATGATCAGGATCAGCACCACAATGACCAGGCCGACGGCGAGTGCCCGGCGGTCGAATCGCATCGAGACGGGCGGGCGCGTGGAACGCAGCAGCCATTGTGGGCGGCCGTTCCCTGGCGGTGCATGCTCCATAAGTTGTGTTTGTTCGTGCGTCACAGTCCGCTCACCTTCTTGCGCCGGGCCAATATGATCAGGATGGGGGCGCCGACCACTGCGGTCACCAATCCCACGCGCAACTCGCCGCTGGGCAGGATGATGCGGGCAAGGATGTCGGCCAGCAGCAGCAGGATCGGCGAGACCACCAGGGTGTAGGCCATGATCCACCGCTGGTCGGGGCCAACAATCCAGCGAACCATGTGCGGCACCATCAATCCGATGAAGCCGATGGGACCGGCCAGGGCCGTTGCCCCGCCGGCCAACACGGTGACGGCAACCACCACAACCACCCGGGTGCCCACAACGCTGACGCCAAGGGACTTGCCCACGTCATCGCCCATGGCCAAGGCGTTCAGTGGCCTGGACACCAGAAGGGCCATCACCACTCCAACGACTATGAGGGGAGCGATCGCGGCAACAACCTCCAGGTCCCGGCCGCCAATGGATCCGGCGCCCCAGTACCGCATGTTGTCGAACGCCTGCGGGTTTTTCAGGCTGATGCCCGAGGCCACACCGCCCAGCACGGCGCTCAGGGCCACGCCGGCAAGTGTCATTTGCACGGGGTTGGCCACGCCGGTGCCCACCGATCCGATCAGGTAGACGAGCACCGTCACCAAGGCTGCACCTGCCAGGGCGAACCACACGTAGCCCCGGGCGTCGGTGAATCCCAGGATGCCCACGGCGATCGTGACAAAGAAGCCCGCCCCGGCGTTGACGCCCAGGATGCCGGGATCTGCCAGGGGGTTTCGGGTGAAGGCCTGCATGAGTGCGCCGGCAAGCCCCAGCGCCGGGCCCACCACCAGGCCAACCACCGTGCGGGGAACGCGCAGTTCCCAGATGATGAGGGCCTCGGTGGTGCCGTCGTGATTGAACAGGGCATTCATCACTGTGCCCACGGTCAAATCGCGGGCACCGACCATGATGCTCGCGATCGTGACCACCATCAGCAGGACGACGGCGGCCAGAAGGCCCAGTGTCCTGAAGGTGCGGGTGCGCTCGGCGCCGCTGGGCGCTGGCTTGCGGGGCGGTGGCAGCGTGCTTTCACCGGCCAGCACAGTTTTGCTGCTCACTGCTTGAATCCTGCTCCCTGCATTGGTTACTTGAGCTTGCCGATGGCGTCCGAGAGCGGACCAACAAAGCTGGCCAGGCCCCACGGAATGCTCAGGGGGCTCGGTGAGGACAAGGACATGGTTTGCGCGTGGTCGCTGGTGACCACCACGGACCCCCGGTCAACGGGGCCCCAGTTGGCGAAGATGCTGCTGGCTGCCAGCGCCTTCTTCCACTCCGCGTCGTCTTCAACATTTGTCACGAAGAGTTGTGGTTTTAGCTCCGACATTTCTTCCAGGCTCACGTTGAAACTGGACGATTGTCCGCTGGCCTTGGCAAGTTCGGGGATTCCCGGGGCCAGGACCAGGCCCAATTGCTCCAGGAGTTGCGCCCGGGTGTCGTCGGGTCCGTTGAACAGCACCGTGCCATCATCTGAAGGCACCGTTCCATAGGCGAACGTGACGCCCTGGAACTCGGGGTGATCCTTCGCAGCAGTTGCGATCGTGTGGTTGAGCGAGGCCTGCAGCTTTCCGGCGCGTTCCGGCACGCCCAGGGCCTGTCCCACGAGCTTGATGTTGTCCTCAAGCGGCGTGGCCCACGGAATCTCCGGATAGGCCACGGTGGGGGCGATCGAGCTCAGCCGGGTGTAGTCCTCCTCTGTGATCCCGGAATAAGTTGCCAGGATCAAATCGGGAGCGGTGTCCAACAGTTCTTCGAAATCAATCTCGCCGCGTTCCAAGCTCGGCAATGCGAGGGGCAGCTGCCCGCCCAGCTCCTTGACGCCATCGCGGAACCAGGGGAAGTACCCGCCCTCGTCCGCTCCGTAGCTGTTCTTGCCTACCGCCACGGGGACGCGTCCCAGGGCCACCACAATGTCGGGCGTGGTCCAGCCGATGACGGCGATGCGTTGCGGCTCCTGGTCAATGTTCACCTCGCCCAGGGCGTGTTGGACGGTGACAGGATATGCGCCAGCCTCGGCCTGCCCCACCGTGGAGGCGTCAGCCGCCTTTCCGGCGTCGGCGCTGTCTGGGGCGCATGCACTCAGCGCTAGGACTGCAATGAGGGCTAGGGCGGCCACGCTCTTTTTCTTGGCGCCGACGGCGCGCATGGTCAACGTGCTCATGACTTTCCAATGATGTCGGTGAGCTGCGGAACCAGAACGTCCAGGCCCCAGGGAATTCCAAGCACGCTGACGCGCTGCGTGGCGGATGAGAGCGCTTTGTCGGTGAGCCACAGATCCTTGCCGCTAGCGATGACCGACCACTGTGAGAAGAGAGGGTTTTTCAGCGAGTAGTCAACCTCGGATTGTTCACTGGCCCAGCCGATAAAGATGTCGGCATTCATCGTGTCAAGTTTTTCCAAACTCACACCGAAACTGAATGAGTCGGAGTCGGCCTTTGCTGCGCCGCCAATCACATCCGGTGCCACGGTCAATCCAATGTCGCTGATGAATTTCACTCGGGGATCTGCCGGGCCATAGATGGCGGCCTGGGTCTCGCCTTCGCGCAAGTAGCTGCTGTAGAGGAAACTCACGCCCTCAAATTCGGGGTGGCTGGTCTTGACCTTCGCCACCGCCGCCTCGGTCTCGGTGACGAGTTCCGCCGCGCGTGCCGGCCGCCCCAGCGCCTGGCCAATGCTGGTGGTCATTTGTTGCCATGAGCTCGGCTGCCACGGCTTGTTGTCATAGGGCAGGGTGGGCGCAATTTCACTGAGCCGCACATAGTCCTCCTGGGAGAAGCCCGAGTAGGGGGCCAGGATGATATCCGGAGCTTCGTCCAGGATCACTTCAAAGTTCAGGTCACCGCTCTCGGAGTAGAACTGTTTGGTCTCCGGTGTTTCCTCAACTAGTTTGTCCATGGCCTGGCGTGTCCAGGGGAAGTAGCCCTGTTCGTCGCCACCCCAGGTCTGCTTGGAGATGGATGTCGGCACCACGCCTAGGGCAAGGGCTGTGTCGGCCGATTCCGAGTCCATGACCAGCACCCGCTTCGGTTCCTGCGTGATGGTGGTTTCGCCGAGGGCGTGCTTGATGGTGACGGGGAAGGCGCCGGCTTCAGCCTGGCTGGCCGTGGCCGTGGCGTTTGCCGAACCGGCGTCGCTGCTGCCTTGGGAGCAGCCGCTGACCGCGAGAACCGCAATGAGGGCGAAGGCGGCCAGGCACTTCTTCGTGAAGGGTGTGGCAGTGGGGGTGCTGGACATGATGATCCTGTGTTCGAAGTGTCTTCTGTGCGGCATGGCCCACCAGGTTAGGGCAGGGTTACCTAATATCCAAGCCTAGGCTGCCATCCGGCAGCCGTGTGGACAGCGTGTATCGCTTTTCGGACACCATTGCCGCTTGCGCGGCGAACCTAGTCCCGGGCCAGCAGTTCCCCCGGCGTGTGGCCAACCGCCTTGCGGAAGGCTGCCACGAATGCGCTCGTGGTCCCGTAGCCAACCCGGCGGCCCACTGCCCCCACACTCATGCCTTGCGACAGCAATCCGTGGGCTGAACGCATCCGGACAAGCCGGCGCCAGTGCACAAAGCTCATAGCCACTTCCGCCCCGAACGTCCGCGTGATGGTTCTCGAACTCAGGTTCAACCTGCGTGCCCACTGCTCCAGGGAGCGGTCGTCGGCCGGGTCTTTCAGGACGCTGTCCACCAGTTCCTGGATCCTTGGATCCATGGGGACCGGCACCGAGATGTTGTTGGGCCCCACCGGCTCGAGCATGTCGATGCACACCTGCTGGGCCCGCAGCCGTTCCTCCGCGGGCATTCCCGTGTTGGCAAGGTGGACCAGCAGCTGCTGCACCGCCTCGTTGACCTTCACGGCCGTGGTGTTTTTCCATCCACGGGTCCACGCTTCCGGCGAAAAGAGTGTGACGCGAGAGGCGACACCCCCGCCCATGTGGCCCTCGTGAACCACGCCACGGGGAATCCACAGGCCGGTTCCCGGGAGCACGCTCCACATCCGGCCATCCACCAGGATTGTCACCACACCGCGGGCCGACCAGATCAGCTCATGCTCGTCATGGCTGTGCGGCGGCCACTGATAGGGTTCTTCCTGCTCCATCATTCCCGTCGTGAGCAGGAACGGATCCGGCACGGCCCGGGCTCCGCGCACCGCGCCCACTTGGCGCACAGTCTCCAGCCCCGCCTTTCCGGGCGCAGCAGCAGGGGCATGGGCAAGCACTGATGTCACGACGCAACCTTCCAAAACTATTGTTAGGCTAACCTTACTTCATGCGGGCCCCAGAGGCTCCCGCGCACCCCCTCCGACGACATTTAAGGACCCATAGTGGCCATCCCCTGCGCACCGGCACGAGTAGTTCACGTGACCCGCCTGTCCCCGCACATGATCCGCATTACGCTCGAAGCCGTGGGTGATTGGCGCTGGCATGTCAACGGCATTGGCGACGAGCGCGTCGACATCGCCATCCCTCGCCCCGGTGAGACTTCCGCCGAGCTCGAGACGTTCAATCTGCCGGAGTACGGCCCCGGCTGGACGGGCGAGGAGCCACCGTGGCGCCACTACACCATCCGATCCGTGCATAGCGACGGCCTGCGTTTCGACATTGACTTCGCCATCCACGGCCACGGAATTGCCTCAAGCTGGGCCGAGCGGGCCGAGCCCGGCCATGTCATAGGCATTTTCAACGAGGGAGAGAGCCGCTCCTACTACGAGCCTCCAGCCGACGCCGAGGTCCAGATCCTCGCCGCCGACCTTACGGGGCTTCCGGGCCTGGGGCGCATCGTCGAGGGCCTGCCCAGCGGGGTACGCGCCGTGGTGATCGCCGAGGTCCCTGAAAAGGCGGACATCCTGCCATTCGCCACCGCCGCGGAGGTGGACTACCGCTGGCTGGTGGGAACCGGCAACGGGCTCGGGGAAAGCGCCTTGCCCGGCGCAGTTGCCGAGCTGGCGGAGCCCTATGCGCCATGGTACGCCTGGGTGGCCTGTGAGGCCTCGGCAAGCCGTGCCATCCGCCGTGACCTGCGCCAGCGTCTCGGCTCACCCCGCAACAGGCACCACGCCATCGGCTACTGGGCCAGGGACAAGGCCGGCGACCGCCCGGCCGACATGGACTGAGGCTGGCCCCGCTGCCAAACCAATGTCCTGAACCCGATACGAGTTGTCCGCTGCAGCCCTTGTTGCCGGGACAGCTTCATTCCTAGGGTTGAAAGCATGGTTTCAACTATCACCGCGCCCCCTGCACGCGGGAGCAGGGCCGGCGGCTCGGCCCCGGGCGGACGCCCACTTCCCACCACACCCGGCCAGGCGCTGGCCCACGGCTCGTTCGGCGAGGGCCGCGGCAAGCGCCTGGCCGTGGCTGCCGCCTGCCGCATGCTCCACCAGGTCACCGAGGCACTGGTTCCGGTGGCGATTGGCGTGACGGTGGACCGGGCCATCGCCCCGGGAAATCCTGTTGCCCTGGTCTGGTGCCTGGCCGGAACGGCGCTGCTGTTCGTGGTGCTCACCTCCAGCTGGCGGATCGGCACCCGCCTGAACACTAGCGTTTTCAGCCACGGTGAACATTCGCTGCGGCAGCTACTGGCCGCCAAGGTCCTGGATCCGCTGCACAGCGGCACGGGCCGCGGGCCGGGCCGGCTGCTGAGCCTTTCAACGTCGGACACCCGCCACACTGCGGGCCTGGCCTGGGTGGTCACCGAACAGCTCAGTGCGTTCGCCGCCCTGATGACGGCCGCCGTCGCGCTGGTGCTGGTCTCCTGGCAGCTCGGCGCCACGGTGCTCGTGGCAACGGCGGCCTTCATGCTGCTCATGCACCTGGTCACCACCCCGCTGGAGCGACGGGCCGTGGCGCAGCAGGCGGCGGCAGCAGAATCGGCACATGTGGCCTCCGACCTTGTCACCGGGTTGCGTGTGTTGAAGGGGATCGGGGCCGTGGATGGTGCAGCAGCGCGTTATCGCCAGGCCAGCCATTCCTCCCTGGACGCCGCGATGTCGATGGCGCGCGCCAAGGCGCTGTTCACGGGTGTCCCGATGGGGCTCTCGGGTGCTTTCCTGGCGGCCATCGCCTGGCTCGCCTCCACCATGGCCGCCAACGGCAGCATCACCGTGGGCCAGCTGGTGACGGTGGTGGGGCTGGCACAGTTCATCAAGGACCCCATGACCACACTGGCGTTTCTCAGTGCCGAAATCCGTGAAAAGCGTGCGGTGGCCGGACGCCTTTCCGGCCTCCTGGCCGAGGAAAACGATCTCGACCAGCGGGCATCTGGCAGAACTGTGCTGCCCGGCGGAATGCCCGACGGCGGCAGTGCGGCTGGCGGGGCGCGTGGCCTCCGCATCACGCCGGAGTCCGGGAGCCACTTCGCGGTGGATGTGAAGTCGGGAAGCATCACGGGTGTCCGCGCCACCCCGGCCACTGCCCGTGAGCTCATTGAAATGCTCACGTACCGGCGTCCACTGGCCCGGGGCGAGCTGTCCCTCAACGGACACGACGCAATTGATTTGGGGCCGGAAGAGGTGGCCCGGCACGTCTTCGTGTCCGACCATGATGGTGCCGTCTTCTCAGCCAGCGTGCGGGAAAACCTGGCCACCGACTCAGTGGAGGCCGCACTGCTGGTCGCCTCCGGGCTGGATGAAGTGCTCCGGCACCTGCCTGACGGGCTCGATTCGAGCATCGGCGAACACGGCCGGACATTGTCCGGCGGCCAACGCCAGCGCCTGCTGCTAGGCCGGGCGCTGCATCAGCCGCAGCCCCTGCTGGTGCTGCATGAGCCCACTTCTGCCGTGGACTCCGTCACTGAAATGCGGATTGCCGAGTCGCTGGGCGGGCTGCGCGGGCGCGCCCTGCTCCTGATCACGGACAGTGCCGCCCTGCTGGCTATTTGCGACTCCGTGGTTGACCTTGACGCGGAACCGACCGCCTTGAACACGGTGGGTGCAGCGCATGCCCAGTAAGCAGGAAACGCTCGCCGAACCGCTCAAGGCGACGGCCGCCGCAGGACTTCCCATTGCCGGGAGCCGGGCCACCTGGAAACACACCCTGCGGGTATTCTCCCGTCGCAAGGGACTCTTGACTCTCATGGTGGCGACGCTGCTGGCAGGATCCGCAACCGGTCTCCTGGTCCCGGCGGTCCTTGGCGCGATGGTGGACATTGCCGGCCGCGGCGAAATTGCCGGGACGTTGCTGCCGGCGGCCGGGGTGCTGTTGGCCGCGGCCCTTGCCTCAGCGGCGCTGAACAGCTGGGGCTCCATCGCCATGGCCAAGCTGGGCCAGCATGGCCTGGCGGAGCTGCGCGAGGAGGTGTTTTCCACGGCCTTGGCCCAGCCCTCGGAAGATCTTGAACGGGCAGGTTCCGGGGATCTCATCTCGCGTGTTTCGCACGACGTGGAAGCGGTCAATGAGGCCATCGGCTCCATTCTCCCGTCCTTTATCTCGGCGCTTTTCACCATCTCGCTGACCATTGTGGGGCTGGGTGCGATCGATCCGCGGTTCGCCATCGCGGCCCTGCTGGGGACTCCCATCCACATCTTCGCCCTGCGCAGCTTCCTGCGTGCCTCGGGTCCGCTGTACCGCAGTGTCCGAGTTGCCGAATCGCAGCGCGGGCAGCACCTGCTGGAGGCGGCCTCCGGCGTTCACACCGTGCGGGCGCTGGGCCACGGGAGCCGGCACCTGGCCCGGATTGCCCGTTCCTCACTGGAGGCCATTGGCCTGGTCATGCAGACGGTGGTGATCCGGACGCGGTTTCAGGGGCGCTTGAACGTGGCGGAGCTGATAGGGCTGTGCTCCATCCTGGCGGTGGGCTACTGGCTGGTGGACAACGGCTCGGTCAGCGTGGGTGCTGCCACCGCTGCGGCGCTGTTCTTCCACCGCCTGTTCGGCCCCATCGGCGTGATTCTGATGAACGTTGACGATCTGCAGCTGGCCGGCGCCGGACTCTCGCGCCTGGTGGGTGTGCTGCAGGGTGCAGACAGCCCTGCTGCTCATCTCCCAAAGAGCGACGACACGCCCCTCCCCCGCAGCAATTCCGCGAGGGACGGGGTTGTGCTGACGGGAATTGATGCCGGATACCTCCCAGGGCAGAACATCCTGTCAGGGCTCGACTTGCATGTCCGCGAGGGCGAGCACCTCGCACTGGTGGGTGCAAGCGGCGCGGGAAAGACCACGCTTGCACGGGTCATTGCCGGCAGCCTGGCCCCCACTGGCGGAACCGTCTCGTGGAACGGGGCGGCCTACGGCGACGCCGAGGACTCCCCTGGACTGGGCCGCAGCGCCGTGCTGATCAGCCAGGACATCCACGTTTTCTCCGGCACGATTGGCCACAATTTGCGGCTCGCGGCACCCGGTGCCAGCGATGCGGTGCTGCTCGAGGCGCTGGCCGACGCCGGTGCGGACTGGGTGGCTGCGCTGCCCGACGGTCTTGCGACGTGCGTTGGCGGCGGAGGGCTTGTGCTGACCGGCGACCGTGCCCAACACTTGGCGCTGGTGCGTGCACTGCTCAGCGATGCCCCCGTGCTGGTGCTGGATGAGGCTACTGCTGAGGACGGGTCCCGGTCTTCACATCTGCTGGAGCAGGCTGCTCTGTGTGCCGTGCACGGGCGCACCGCCATAAGTGTGGCTCACCGCCTCAGCCAAGCAGCCCAGGCCGATCGGATCCTGGTCATGGAAGCTGGCACTATTGTGGACGAAGGTACGCATCAGGAGTTGCTCGCTCGTGATGGGCTTTATGCAAAGCTCTGGCTCGCTTGGTCGGGAAATCGCACTAAATCGTAACTGTGGGCAGCATCAGGGAGCCAGAACTACCGACCACCACGCCGAGCCACGGTTCTTTCTGCTGCATCGTTGGTCCCGTTGGCAACTGGCTTCTGGTTATAACGGACATAGTTGGTTTATAGGGGCTCAAGGGGCGGCAGCCCCCGGTCGAGATTCTGTTTCTGTTCACAGACGAGACGTGCACAGACGCATCTGGGTCAGAAAGCTTCACTGGCGAATTGGTGGATGCACTCTTTTGAACGGCTTGTCGAAAACCTCAACACATTCATAGCCGCATGTACCATTCCGGCTTCACGATACGCTTATATGATCGGCAACCAGGAAGCCACGACTTGCGTATCCGAACCCGCGGTAAAGACGGCCATTGCAGAGCCGAGTCCGAGGCGGAATGAGAGTCAAATTAATGAGTTTTTAATGAGCTAGGTCGGAACGGCACCTTCGGTGGCCACTACCTCAAAGTAAAACCGCAGGTCAGCGGCACCACCCCGACCCAATGTAGGATTCCAACCGACGACCGTTGCGTTCGAACACCAAAGCCATTTAAACGCGAAATGACGAGGCGGAAACCGTCCCCGCCACTACGAAAAACCCCGTAAATCCGGGCTTTTCGGCCCGAGATCCCCTGTCGATTTCGAACCGATGACCATTGCATTCTATGCAGTCCATACGCCTGAAAACTGTCCATTTCGCGGCCAAAACCCCCATCATTGCGGGCTGTTGGCAACTACCGACCACCAATGGGCCTCCTATGGGATTCGAACCCATGACCCCCGCTGTCGCCTCTATCGTCCAATTCGACATGTCAAAAGTCATTCCTGGCCTTTGTTGGTGCGAAAGGCGCGCAACAATGGATGGTACTGAAGAGGCGACAATTGTCGCCCAATTTAATGGGTTTCTAATGAGTCGGTTACATTCACCCCCAGATTCAGGCCAATGCATAACCATCCCAAAATATTCGATGCCGCATCGTTGACTTCTGAGCGAGATCCCATGCAGGCCAGTCGACGGCTTCAGCATCACATGCGTCCAGTCAGTGTCTTGGACACGCCTGGCCAGGTTCGCCCTGAAGCGCCTACGGCAGAGACAGGCGCGCACAAGTCTGGCCTGCCTAGCTACTTTCGATCATTTGGAATTTGACGGAGAATGCGGCCAGCCAAGTGTCCACGTCCGCGAGTAAATCCTGCTCTTGAAAGCGTGTGGCCAAGCTGTCGACCATATGCTCACGAACAAGAGTGGCGTTCTGTGCGGAGTACATTTCAATGAGGTGACTCGCTCCCTCGTTGACAACGTTGCGGATCTCGGCGTGTGCCCGTGCATGGAACATCATAGTCTCGGCAACTTCAACGCCGTCAGTGACCATCATCAGCAGGGCGATATCGCCGGAGTCCTTCGGTCGCAGCCTGTCTGGACGCCGATCCACCTCAGCCAGCCGTTCGTGGACTTTATGGGCCTTGGCAATCAGAAGCGCCGCGGGACCTGCCACATAGGCTTTGGCGGAAATTGTGGGCTCTGCGTCAATCGTGGATATTTCCGTGAAGACACGGTCATGGACTGCCAATTCCAACCCGTAAGCCCGGGTCGTGGCCTTGTCCTGTCCTGCAATCCTTGCTGTTCGGCCCTTCTTGCCGGCATATCCTTCGGGCACCAGGAGATCCACGGTGGTGCGTTGTTCCCACGGCAGTCCCCGTTCGCTGGCATACCCGTAGATCCCTGGACGTTCCTCGCGTGCAGGCTCCAAGCCAATTGAAGCCATGAGGTCTAGTATTTTGGGGTCTTCCGCGACAAAGACCGGATCGATGACAAGATCGCCGTCTCGTGTCGATTCCATGTCAATGGGTCCCCACTTCTTTTGGACCCAAACATGAACCGCATGGGCACCGGCAATGGTTAGGGCCTCTGCATACGGACCCAACGCAATAATGGTCGTGATCAGCAGCCGTCTCGAGCGTTCAGCCCCATACCGGGCATCTTCCATGCGCGGCTGGCGAGGAATCCCTGGATCATTGTTCATGCTGCTTGGGCAAACGCTGGCAGGAAGCTGAGCGCAACATCGGCCTGGCGCCCCGGAGAAGCTAGAGCGTCAAGCATCCCCCACTCCGCACTCAACATGGCTGTCCCTTCCACCTTGCGCATGAATCGGCGCGCGCTCTCCGTCGACGGCAAGACCACAACACTTGCCTTCGCAGAAGGCGACATTGGCGGCAAATCCATTAGCTTTTCAGGATTATCGACATACACGACGGGAGTGAAGGAACTGGTCTGGGTAACGTCACCTGAGACAGCCTCCAATGACGAAACAACAGGATTCGCCCCCTGCCCTTCAAGCCGCCGGATGAACTCTGTGAGGGAAGAATCAAGGGCGAAGATGCGCACACCTGGCCTCTTTACAACAGGAGCCAGATTCGCAGTCTGAGCCAGTTTCCCAAGAAGCCGCCGCCGCTCTGCACCCGTGGCATTTTGGATACGATCCAAGGCCACCGCAAAAGGCAAGTCGCTACCCGAATCAGACAGAGATTCCGTCAGCTGAAAACCAGCCCCTAAAGCGATCCGCTGCAACATCGCATACGTCGGCTCAACCAACCCCGACTCAATCCTGGTAATCGTTGAAGCAGGCAGGCCAATAAGCTCAGCAAACGCCGTCTTACTGAGCTGCCGCTTGACGCGCATTCGACTAACGATAGACGCCGCCGTGGGAGTAACCATACAACCAAGCCTACGGTCAGCCTTGCATATATGCAAGGGATCAACCAGGCTCACCTAGAGCCCTCGTGCAATACCGTAGATGCCTCATTTCACGAGCACTTTAGTTGATTCTCGTCGCCTCGGATTGCGTGCCACCGCACGGGCCGGGCCCCGCCGCTTGAAGACCTTGCCGAGCCGGCGGCGGGCGTTCGCCCGAGACCAACCCGCCTCGGCCACCAGCCGGTCCAGGATCTGACCCTTGGTCGTCTTCGTAGTTTCTCTGCGCGCAGACAATATCAATCCATACATCTCTCCAGCACACCAAAGCACCCGAACATGAACCAGAGATTTCGTGAGAATTCTCAAATGAGGCACGGACCCCATTGCGCGAGCACTTTGGAGAGTCTCGTCGCAGCATCGCATCGACATAGCCCGATCTTCAAAACGCACCTGCGGACCATGGCAGCCGGTCCACCTGCCGGCATGCACCACGAAAACACGAGCACAGGCAACTCTTATGTATAATGAGAATCATGTGCAATAAACCTTTAGACGCGAGGTCACCACTGACACCTCCACCGATCGCGTCCTTGCGCGTGCGCTCCGCCACCCTTCCAATCCTCATGCTGGGGGTTCTTGGTGTAACGCTGGTGTTTGCCGTGGCGACCGGCCCAGTGCAGTTGCAACCTCGAGAGGTCGCGGGTGCACTGATTGCACCACTTCTGGGGCAGTCCGGGGACGGCAACACCGCCAATTTGCTGGTGACCACCATCCGGCTTCCGCGGGTTCTGCTAGCCGCACTGGTCGGCGCAGCCCTTGCTGTTGCCGGCGCCGTGATGCAGGCATTGTTCCGGAACCCGCTGGCCGAACCCGGTATCACCGGTGTATCCAGCGGGGCTGCCGCCGCTGCCGTGGTTGCAATCGTCTCGGGCCTGAGCGCCTTGGCGTGGTGGACACTGCCACTAAGCGCCTTTATCGGCGCACTGGCCGCAACCGCCGTCGTGCATGTTGTGAGCGGTGCAAGCCGGGGCCGGACCTCCACCATTATTCTCGTGGGCATCGCCGTCAACGCTCTCCTGGGCGCGGTGGTTGCCGCAGTGCTGGCCAATGCACCGGAGGCCGGCGACGTGCAGCGTGTCATGTTCTGGCTCAACGGCGATCTCACCGCGAGCACGTGGAGCGATGTTTCCATCGCGGCGCTCGGAATTCCGCTGGGAATACTGGTCCTCTTTGCCACGGCGGGAGCCCTTGACCTGTTCAGCATCTCTGAAACGCAAGCCGCAAGCACCGGTGTGAATGTTGTCCTGACGCGGCAAATCGCGCTCGGTGCTGCGGCTCTCATTACGGCGACGGCGGTCAGCGTCACAGGCGTCATCTCCTTCGTGGGGCTGGTGGTTCCGCATCTGGTGCGGCTGGTCTTTGGCCCACAGCATGGGCGCCTGCTGGTACTCTCGGCGGTGGTCGGTGCCATCTTCCTGGTTCTGGCGGACCTCCTGGCGCGGATGTTGTTCTACCCGATCACCTTGCAAACCGGAACCGTCACCGCATTCGTCGGCGCCCCAGTATTGCTACTGTTGGTCCTTCGGAAAAAGGCAGGTCAGGGATGACCACCACAGCCGCCCACCTGGAGGCCGAAAACCTCACCGCCGGGCATCAGAGCGTCGCGGTGTTTTCCGGCGTCGATCTTAACCTGGCACCCGGTACCATCCACGGCATCATCGGGCCAAACGGGGCAGGCAAATCAACACTTTTGTCCGCACTCGGGGCAATGCACCCCGCCACGTCCGGCGCCGTCCGCGTGGCAGGCCACCCCCTCGCCGCCCTGAATGCCAGGGAAAAAGCCCATCTGCGGGCGCACGTTCCGCAGGGCCTGGATTCCGAGAGTGAATACACCGTCGAATCCTTCGTGGCCTTGGGGCGTTATGCCCACCGGACCCGTTTTAGCCCATTGACCGGATCGGACCGGGGCGCGATTGCTCAGGCCCTGGACCGCACCGGCGTGACGCATCTGGCGCGGCGTCAGCTCCAGAGCTTGTCGGGAGGTCAGAGGCAGTTGGTCGCCATCGCCAAGGCACTGGCACAAGAAGCCTCTTTCCTGCTGCTGGATGAGCCGCTTTCGGCGCTCGATCCACGGCATCAACTGGAGGTTCTGCAGGTCTTACGCGCCTGTGCCGCGGATTCCGTGGGCGTGGCGATCGTGATGCACGACCTGACCTTGGCCGGGCGCCTGTGCCACCGGCTCAGCGTTCTGGCCCATGGCCGAATCCATGCCAGCGGTCGCCCGGAGGAAGTGCTCACGCCGAAAATCCTCGCCGAGGTGTACGGCGTCGAAGCAGTTGTGAACACCGATCCGCACACGGGAGCACCCTCGGTGACACTGCTGGCGCCGCTGCTTACGGCAGCCCACTAGTCCCAGATTTACCCACCCCATAACAACCAAGGAGCACATCCATGCCCACTAACAAGTCCAAAAGCCTGCTGGCCGTTGCGGCAATTCTCGCTGCCGCACTGGCTGGGTGCAGCGCACCAGCAACGGCACCACCCACCGCGGCACCAAGTGACACCGCCGCGATAACAACTACCGCCGCCACCTGGCCGCGCACCATCACGCATGCCGGCGAGGAAGTGAAAATCGCTGCGGCACCCGCCCGTATCGTGGCCCTGTCCACCGAAACCGGCGACATGGCCCTGGAACTTGTGGGCCATGGTCGCGTTGCTGCCGTCAGCAACGGCAGCACCACAACGGGCGCAGGAAACCAGCTTGAGGAAGCTGTCCAAGTGAAGACGACCCTGCCCTCGGGTGTGACCCCGGATCCTGAACAGATTCTGGCCCTCAACCCGGATCTGGTGCTCATGACCAGCCGGCACGAGGGAGAGAAAGACGCCGCCGCGATCCTGTCGGCTTCCGGGGTGCCGTCGCTGGTCTTTGAGTCCGCGGACTTTGAAAACGTGGAGAATGTCATGTCCGCACTCACCACCCTCGGCACCGCCCTCGGAGCCGAGGACAAGGCGGCAAGCATCACCGGCAAGATGGCCCAAGATCGCGACAAAGTATTGGCGTCACTTGCCAAAAACCAGGACAGTCCCACGGTGCTTCTGCTGATGCAGCGCGGCGGCAAGAAGTTCATTCAGGCGAAGTCCTCGGCGATGTCCACCCTAGTCACCCAGGCTGGAGGAACCGTTGTCGGAGCCGCGCAGGCCGCCACGGCCGTTGATGCCGAACGCATCATCAAGGCCAATCCGGATGTCATTTTGGTCGAGGACTTCCAGGGCGCCGGCATGGCACCGTTCAAGGAACTGTTGAGCCAGGAGGTCCTGGTAAACACGCCCGCCATTGCCAACGACCGGGTGGCCATCGTCAGTGCCGCCATGGCCTCGGGCACGGCCGGAACCCACCTGGTTGAGGGATTGAGCTCCATTGCAGCGATCCTGAACCCCGATGCAAAGGGCTAAACAGCGCTGGTGGCTGGACGCAGCCGGCCTCGCGGCGGATACCCCGCCGCGAGGTTGGGCGGTCGTAGCCGCCACATTGCTACGCACGTTGTTCACGGCCACAGCAATCTTGGCGTTGGCCGGGGCCGCCGACGGGATGCTTGGCGGACAGGACGCAACGCCGCAATTGCTGGCGGCCGCTGCCAGTGCCATGGCGGCGGCGGCCGGTGCTGGCGTCGCGGCTGCCCTGCCCGCCCATCAACAAGGCGCCGAGGAACCCCGATGGCGCAATGCCCTGGCCACACAGCTCCTGACTAGCCCGTTGGATCATGGAGAGCCGCCGGGCCGGGTGGTGGGCCGGCTGGGCGATGACGTGGAACGTATTGCCAGCTACCGGTCCACGTTTCTGGGCCCCTTCGTGTCCGCCATGCTCGTGCCGGTGCTGACCCTGGCCCTGATAGGAATCAGCGTGGGCTGGTTTGCTGCGCTCGTCCTTGCGGTGTGCATTGCTGCAGCGCCGCCACTTTTGGGCTATTTCATGTCCCGTTTCCGGGCCTCGAACGCCGCCCACCGGCGGGCTTCTGCCGAACTCGCCACGGAGTATCTTGAGTCGGTCCGCGCGCTCGGCACCATTGCCATGCTGGGGGCGGGCGTCCAACGCCGGGTGCGCCTGGCGCGGCTGACCGAACAGGTCCGGCACGAGATCATGCGGCTGCTGCGCCGAAATCAGGTGGTGCTGCTCGTGACCGACGGCGCCTTTGGCTTGGCCGTCACGGCAGCTTCCGGCGTCTTGGCAGTCGCATTGCTGGGCGCTGGCAGACTCTCCCCCGGCACGGCCTTCGCCTTGATCCTGCTGGCCCGTCTGCTGCTGGAACCCGTTGATCAGCTGGGGAGGTCCTTTTACATAGGCATGGCCGGGCGGGCGAGTGCCGACCGTGTTGCCGCGGTCCTGAAAGACAAGGCTGTCCTGAAAGACAATCATGACGGCGCCACTGCCCTCACCGAGTCAGCTTCCACCTCGGGTGAGCCAAGCAGGCGCCCGGTCGGCATTTCCGTCCACCAAATCACCATAAGGCGCGGAGACGGCGAGGTGATGCACGGCGCCAGCTTTGCAGCGGCCCCCAGCACCATTACCGGCTTTGTCGGTCCCAGCGGCTCAGGGAAAACCTCTCTGGCCCTCTGTCTGGCCGGCCTGCTCAGCGAGACGCAAGGGACGATCACGTTCGACGGCGAAGCCTCCGCAGCCTCCCGCCGTCGGGCTTCCGTTGCTTTTGTTCCGCAACACACGGTGCTGTTCACAGGAACCCTGGCCACAAATCTGCGCCTCGGCGCGCCGCACGCTACAGATGCACAGTTGTGGGCGGCACTGGACCGGGTTGGTCTCGGCGCCGAATTGCGTGCCGAGGGCCGCGGCCTGGAAACGGCCGTCACCGGGCTCGGGGCCGCACTCTCTGGCGGGCAGGCGCAGCGTTTGAGCATTGCCCGGGCGTTGCTGGGACGGAAGCCGGTTTTGGTGATGGACGAGCCCACAGCCAACCTCGATCCGGAATCGGCATCGCTGGTTTTGCAGAGCATGGCGGCGGCATCGGCAACTGCCACGGTGCTCTTTGTGACTCACCGTCTCGAGGAAACAGCCATTGCCGACGTGGTCCTCCGCGTAAACGCCGGCCGAATTAGCACCAATGCAACAAAAAAGACCCGACAGATGGAGCCGCAACCATGAAAACGCATGTCCTCATACGGCAACTGGCCGCCATCGCAAACGGCGCGCGCGGCTGGCTGGCACTGTCCCTGCTGGCCAGAATTATCGGGACCGCGGCCGCCATTGCCCTGCTCGCAGTGCCGGTGTGGGCCATCGGCCAGGCGGCGAGTCATGGCGCGGCTGCGCTGGACATCCCCCGGCTCGCCGCAGGGCTGGTGGTGCTCGCCATGCTCAAGGCCGCGCTCCGATACGCTGAGCAATACACCGGCCACCACGCCGCGTTCACCTTGTTGGCGCAGATGCGCCTGGATTTTTACGATGCCCTGATCCCGCAGGCTCCGGGCGTGGTGTCGGCGGAGGGCAGCGGACGGCTGATGTCAGTTGCCACCCGGGACATCGACCGGATTGAGGTCTTTTTCGCCCACACCGTTGTCCCGGCCATCACGGCCGTGGTGATCCCCTGCGCGTCCGCGGCCGCCATTTGGGTGTTGGCGGGGCCGCTCCCGGCGCTGCTTGCCGCGCTCAGTTTCGTGATTGGCGGGGCCGTCGTGCCGTTGCTCGGCTCCCGCGGTGCTGCGGTGTCCGCCCGCAAGGTGCTTGAGCTGCGGGCTTCTCTTGCCCAGCATGTGGCGGAGGATGTGGCCGGCCTCGCCGAGATCCGTTCCTTCGGGGCAGAGCCTCAGCGCATGGCCCAACTCCTGGCGCTCGAGGACGGCATTGCCAACCATCTTCGCCGCGGCGGAAATGCCCTAGGATTTCGCTCCGCATCCGGCTTCGCGTGGCCGTGGCTGGCGGCAACGGCGCTGCTGGGATTGGCCGCCGCCGGCGCGGCCCCGCTTCCCGCCATGCTTGCGGCGGCCGCCGTCGTACTGGCCACCGCACCCACCTTGTCCTCCATCGAAGCCCTGGCCCACAGCCTGCCGCTGGCATTAGCCGCCGGGCGGCGCTACCTTGCGCTGCTTTCACGCCCACCGGCTGTGACGGACGACGGCGATTCCTCCTTCCCTGACAGCGGGTGCCCGGGCGGCAGGCAGGTGAGCGTCGAGGATGTCACTGTGCGTTATCCCGGCATGGACGCAACCGTCTTTGCGGGTTTGAATCTTGAGATTCCGGCGGGCACCCACCTGGCCGTCACGGGGCGCAGCGGAGCCGGAAAATCCACGCTGGCGCGGCTGCTGGTGAGGGAGCTCGACCCAGATGCCGGCCGTGTCGTCCTGAGCGGGGTGAACATTCGAACAATCCCCCTGGCTGAGCTGCGCCGGGCCGTAACAGTGGTTGAACAGGGTGCGGTGCTGCTCTCGGGCAGTGTGTTGGAAAACCTTCGGCTGGGGAACGAGGACCTTACGCCAGCGGACGCCTGGCTGGCCCTGGAGCAGGCGTCACTGGCCGAATATGTCCGCTCGCTGCCGGGCGAACTCGACACTGAGATTGGAGCAAACGGCGAGCGTCTGTCTGGCGGACAGCGCCAGCGGCTGGCGCTGGCGCGGGCTCTTGCCAGAAATCCTGCGGTGCTGATTATGGATGAAGCCACCTCGCATCAAGATCCAGTGACGCAGGATGCCATTCGCCGGGCCACCCTTGAACGTTCAGATTGCACGGTCATGACAATCGCCCACCGCAGCGACGCCATCGGTGCCGGCGTTGAGTCGGTTGCGTTGCAGGGAGGCAGGCCAGCAGCGAACCCGTCGGTATAGGCGCTGCAGCCCTCTCCGCCAGCGTGTCCGGCGCCGGGGATGCGCCGGGTTCACACCGCCGCCGCACACGCTCGGGGTTCGCTCTTGAATTGTCCGTGCGGAACGGCTTTTCAACCTTGTCGCGCCGGATGCCATCAGACTGCCCACACAATTCCCGGCCTGATCCTTGGTCCACCGATCCGGTTCAGTGAGAGGCTGGTTCCTGATTTTGGTGATAACAGGAAGCCTAGGTGCCGGCCCCGCTGCCGACGGTGTTTCACGCATGATTCCTTGGGGTTGTGCCGGAGGCCGGAAGGGTTGACCGGTTTTATGTGGTTTGTGTTGGATCGATCCGGCATTGGTTCCATGGAACCACCTCACAATACCGTGGGAATCAGCTCCATGAATGCTGTTGATGTTTCTCTTGAACACGACGTCGAGTCTCGACGCTGGCCCGTGACCGAGACCAGCGCAAAAGCCGTGTTCGAGCTCTACAACGCACTAGCAACATGTCGTACTTACTGCAATCCATCGACACGGATGCCCAATGGCCGCAAAGAGTCGTCGACATCATCCACAACTTACCTGAACGGCCCGGATTCACGGCTACTACTCTGGATGTCCCCACGCACTGGGCGAAGCAGGAATTTTGGCGCGCTTGAGCCACACACAACCATTCACACGACATGTCGGACCGGCAGTGGAACTCCACGGCGCGGCTAACGCGATACTGATCTGCGCGTCTACCAAAAAGCCACGACCCACAGTTTCAGGACACCCCTAAGAGGACGCCCTTGAAGGGTCGAACCCGGAGCGGGTCGCTGAGGGTCGGAGATCAATTTAATGAGTTTCTAATGATTTCGATTGAAATGGCGCATCTCGAGGCCTCTCCCCCGAAGCAAAGCCGCAGGTCAGCGGCACCTACCCCACCGCAAACTGCACCTTCGAACCTACGACCGTTGTGTTCGAAGGGGACAACCGTCTGGGCGCCGTCCGGAAGGACACCGCTGGCATTGAGCAGCGACCTGCACCGCCCAATTCCCTGTTATTCCGCGCATCTTGGATGCCCGCCGGCCGCTTGCGAAGGCCGTGCAACTCAGGGATTCGGACCGACGAGGGTTTCGTTCTAAGATGCCCATCGCCTTGAAGCACACCCGGCAATCGCCAAATATCCCCGCAATTCCAGGATCTTTGAGCAGTGCCGACAACTACCGACCACCAATGGGCCTCCTATGGGATTCGAACCCATGACCCCCGCTGTCGACGCGATCCGCAATCTTGACATACCAAAGTCTTCTCTTGGCCTTCATTGTTGCGGCAAGCGCATGACAATGCATGATACTGAAGAGTCGGCACTTGTCGCCCAATTTAATGCGTTTCTAATGAGTCGGTTGTATCCATGGCGTTATCCATGTCCCGTCAAAGCGCCGTCGGTCGTTTTGGTACGACATGCCATCTCAGAGACTGACCAGGGACGACGTCCCCGACCGCATCAACGGCATCGGTCTGGCAACGCTGAACCTTGAATTAACTCCGTATCCAACGGCGTACTTTCTTTCGTAGTTTTAGTTGGATCGACAATGCAAACGAAAACCGTGATTACCGTGAATACCGCGCGGAGAACCGGACGTGCGCCGGGCAACTTGGGATGCCTTTCGTAAATCCTTGGATAAATGTCGAGATTCTGTGGACTTTTACGAGAGCACCCATCTCGGCCGGCCGCGTGTTCCATCGTTGCGGATCGTTCCGTTATCACGCATCTTGCCCAGCAAGTTTCCGACTTTGTTACGCTTCTGCCGGTCATCCAGGATCGCACTCAGTTGCGACAGCAACAGCCCGTCTATGTCGGCACGGCTCGCGGCTCCGAATTTCTCCAAATAGTCTCGGACCTGCTTGATGTAGAACGTGTCATCTTGACCGCGAGTGCGGATGTATTCCGCGCGGGTTCCGGCAGCGTCTGCCACCGCGGCGGCAACTCGAAAGTGTGGCTTACGGCCTTCAATGAGCTGAGCCTTCCGTAACCGGGCCGCAGCTTCGGTGCTAATGGGTAAGTGCTTTTGAACCCGGTCAAGCGCGAGCACATCTTCCAGTGGCAGGTCTTCACGGGCCATGAGAAGTTTGGAATACGCCTCGTCAATAGCAGCGCCGTAGACCGTCAGCTTGACCTCGCCAGGCACGCCTAGATCATAATCGGGTAGCGGGAGGAAGCGCTTGCGCTGTTGGTCAACAATGCGATGGATGCCGTTGCCCATATGGTCAATGAGGTTCAGCTCTGTCATGGCGGCCACGAGAAATGGGTTGCGGTAGCGGCGCGGCACCCTCTCGCTGAGCATGTAGGCTTCCGGGGTTTGGTCGTAGAACTCACCGACACTGATAAATTCGACCCGGTCTACGTATTCGGTGACAATCACCCGGGAATGCTGTCGGTAGTCTTGGTGCGCAATGCAGTTATACAGCGCCTCGTGCAGCCCCGACTCGTTGTATTTCTCGATCTCGCGGTAAATCAACTCATTCGGCGGGTTGAAGCGGATCTGTAAGTTACGGATCCGCTGGAGCAACAGTGTCCCGGTCAGCAAGAACGGCGTTGTGAAATGCTCGTACGCCGATTCTTCACCAGTAAGTTTCCAGGTCAGTTCCGCCATGTGGGGGCTGAGTAGATGTGCCGCATCATGGCGTCCGAGAAGCAACAACGTGGCTCGCGTGATATGCCCGTCGAGAGTGAGCCGAGCCTTGGCAAGGAAGGTGTCATCGTCCCAGCCGACGATCTGATCTGCCAACCTCGGATTCCGCTCCGCGAACCCCTGTCGGGCCCGCGCCAGAGCAGCAGGATCCAAATGATCCATCGTGGCGCCAGGGACAACCTCTGCGGTCCAGTCAGTAGCCATCGCTTGGTTGCGAATCTCGTCCTGCTTGGCCAGCCCCAAAGGTGTCAAGCTCTCCCCCGCCCGGGCCCTGTAATCGCCCTTCCACGCAATCGGGAAGCCACGTGGAGCCGGCGGAATTTCAAAGAGGACCACTCGCCCACCGACGTGATTGAGCACATGGATCTGGCGAAACGAGACTCGCGGGTCTGTATTCTGGTTGATCTGAAGCTTCAGACTGTCAAGGCGCGCGGGATCTTCCCTGTAATCGGTACCTACGACCTTGCGGGTCTTGTCGTCGACACCGAACACCAACCAGGCTGCGTCAACACCGCGCAGATTAGCCTCGTTCGCAAGGGCGGAGAAGTACGCGCCTATCTTGTCAGTGTCGTAGTTGCCGCCCGCCCGCTTGAACTCCACGACCTCGCTCTCACCAGCGGTGAGGAGAGAATCAAGCAGTTCCTTCAGATCTGTTGCATTCATCAGATTACTCGTGGCTCCTTATCCATGGTCGAAACGCATTGAAAATCTGTTCCGCGTTCATAGGCCCTGCGGCTGCGGCAAAGGCATTGTCAGGGAACCCTCCTCGTACCGGACTACAGGCCTCGATGGTCCGGACGACGTCGGGCCTCAACCTTCTGACGAAACATGCGACCAAAGCGTCAACAACCACTGTGAACGTCTCGCGCCCATCAATCTTCCCACGCACAATCGGCACCGCAAGTTCTAGCCGCTAATCCAACAGCACTTGACATAGTGACCCCCACCGCAGCTCCCCCAAAACAGGCCGCAGGTCAGCTGGAAACTCCCAGTCGTTTGTCGTGCGGTTTGTCGGATTTGAACCGACGTTGTCTTCGAGCGGTCCATTCCCCGTAAACGCCATGCTTGAGTCGCTCTCAGAACCCGACAGTCAATTCGCGCTTGAGTGCAAAAAATCGATCTTCCCTTTGTCGCAACTACCCGCTTGCGGGGCTTCCTGCCAGCAGATAGCTTTCGTTGCCTCGAATGATTGTCGCTGTTTGGTCGTAATCCAGGCCCCATTCCGTTGACAGTGCACTACATGCAGACGTGATGTCCCAAGGCGACAGTGAGACTCTGCGAACCTGTGCGACGGGGCCATCGGTTTCAAGCAGGATACGATTTCGAGGAATTTCGGAAATGAGGGCCCTCCCTTTCGTGCCCGCAAGCATGGCGGGGCCAACACTGAACCAGCAGTCTCGGGCGATCGCGCGGGTTAATTCCGCATGGGTACCAGAGAACCAGTGAAGAATCGGAAAATGAACGTTTTCTGCATCGTCGAGCAGGTCAAGTACAGGGGTGGCAGCCCTGCGGCTGTGGATCGACAAGACCTTGTCTCCGGCTTCATTACAAGCCCTGAGAATGTGTCTGAATACATCTGTTTGCTGCGCCCAAGATGATCGAAGCTCCGGGGATCCGTCAAGTCCCACTTCTCCAATGAATCTGGTTTCGTCGAAGTGGCGATCAAAAATCTTCAACTCGTGAAAGCGTTCGCCTGCCAACTGGGGATGCAAGCCAAGCGCAGTCCTTATGGCTGGTCGGGCTTCCCCCAATTGCGCCGTCCCCTTCCACGCGGAAGGCGTGGTCGTAACGGACAGCACCCCGATGCCTTTCCCTTGTATTTCATCAGCAACTTCGCTCGGGTTTGGGTATAGATCCAAATGGCAATGGAAATCAATCATGACACTCCGTAAGCTTCATGCAGTGCACCCAATTCGTCCAATCCTCTAATGAGCATTTTGCGTAGCGCTGACCTATTCGTGATGTGCGGTGAACTTAGGGTCGGTCCGAGCCACCGATCGAACCCCTCCTCTGCTGCAGTTAAGCGCGCCACAGAGACAGAGCGCACATCGTCAAAAGCTGAATGATCCTCATCCGATCGGCCCAGATCATCATAGAAATACGGTGTAGGGTCATTACG
>NZ_JBQSVT010000040.1:0-35593 GCF_052376555.1 Specibacter sp. AOP5-B1-6 | reverse complement strand
TAGCCGCAACACCTACCACCACGGCCTCCCCAAGCCCGCCAACACAAACACCCGCTGGAACTAACGCCAGCACTCGGAGAGAACCAGACACTACGGCACGAGTTGGCAATGGCGATGGCGGTTCAGGCTTCCTCCGACGCAACAGGGATTCCCAGCCACACCTCCAAACGCGGCAAGGCTGCAGCAATGCGGACCATGAAAACGGAGCAACCCAAAAACAAGAACCCACGCCCGTGAGCACGTTGTTATGTAGCGCCCCGGGCCGCGGGTATAGACTGTCGAACGTGTTGCTGACTTTGATGAATTCCGTGCCCGCTGGGCGTTTGGAGGTCGCCGGCGTTTTGTTCGCCGGCACCAGATAGCGCTGCCCTCAACCAGTGCTTTTTCGCTGTGCACTGCACAGTATCCCGACCCAGACGCTCTGACAGCCCTCTGGCCGGGAACTCACCTCACGAAATTCCCTTGGCCGCACCATCGTGCGGACAAGGCAGAACAGACAAGGCTTCCTTCATATGCTTCCCCTTGCAGAAAATCAGATTCGCTCGTCCTTCATCAACGCCTCCGTCAGGGAGCGCAACAACCTCAACCTGCCAGAGAATTTTGAGTCCCTCGACTGGGACAGCCTGGATTTTCTTGGCTGGCGTGACCGCAAGTATCCCGGCATAGGCTACGCCATCGCCTGGGTGGACGACTCCCCTGTGGGCGTTTTGTTCCGCCATGCCGAAGGGCGGATGCGTTCCCGGGCTCAGTGTGCGTGGTGCGCAGACGTCACCTTGCCCAATGAAGTTGTCTACTTCACCGCCAAGCGGTCCGGTCGTGCCGGGCGCAACGGCAACACAGTTGCCACGCTCATGTGCACCAACTTCCAATGCTCCGCAAATGTCCGCCGTCCCGCGCCGCCTGCCTACATCGGATTCGATGTGGAGGCAGCCCGGCAGGAACGCATGGCCGGATTGAAAGCGCATGTCCAGAGCTTTATGCGCAACATGGTCAACGGCGTCGACTAACGTCCTGGGAATGTGCGGGGCACAGTGAAGCCGGCCGCGTCGGTTTCAAGGCCTCTCAATCAAAAGTGAGGTTCCCTGCCCTACTCCCACACACATGGTGACCAGTCCGCGTTGAACGTTCTCCCGTTCCATCCGGCCGAGCAGCGTCACCACGAGGCGAGAACCGCTGGAACCGAGCGGATGACCCAAGGCGATGGCGCCGCCGTCATTGTTGGTGATGCCGTTGTCCAGCCCCAGTGCTCGCATCACGGCGAGCGATTGGGTGGCAAATGCTTCGTTGAGTTCCACGGCTCCGATGTCGGCCATGCTCCAACCCGCACGCGACAGCACCTTGTGGGTGGCCGGCACCGGGCCGATGCCCATGATTTCGGGGGCCACGCCTGCCGAGGCACCATCCGCTATTCGTCCGCGGGGTGTGAGCCCGTACTTCTTCACCGCCGCCGCCGAGGCGACAACAATGGCAGAGGCCCCGTCATTGAGCGTGCTGGCGTTGCCTGCAGTGACAACCCCGCCGGGCTTGACCACAGGCCGCAACCCGGCCAGCACCTCCATGGTTGTCCCTGGGCGCGGGCCCTCGTCAGTATCAACCACGGTCTCACCTTTCCTGTCCCTGACCGTGACTGGCACAATCTCGGGGCGGAGCCTCCCGGCGGCAATGGCGGCAAGCGCGCGTTCGTGGGACTGGACGGCAAAAGCGTCCGCGTCTCCACGGGAAATGCCGTGGACCTCGGCGACCTCTTCAGCGGTTTCGGGCATGGACATGGTCATCTTGCCGCCCCGCGACAGGCGACCTGCGCTGAATTCGGGATTGACGAATCGCCAGCCGATCGAGGTGTCAAAAGATTCGCCAGGCTTGGCAAACGCCTGAGCGGGTTTCGCCTGAACCCAAGGTGCCCGGCTCATGGACTCCACTCCCCCAGCGACCACAATGTCAGCCGCACCCGACTTGATCATCTGGGACGCCAGAATCACGGCACTCAAGCCCGATGCGCACAGTCGATTGATTGTCAGGCCAGGCACGTGGTCGGCAAAGCCGGCCAGCAGCCATGCCATCCTGGCCACATTGCGGTTTTCTTCCCCCGCTCCGTTGGCGTTCCCCAGGATCACTTCATCAACTGTGTCGGGGTCGATCCCTGCACGCGCCACTGCCTCCTTGACGACCAGTGCAGCCAAGTCATCCGGGCGCACGCTGGACAGTGCGCCGGCGTAGCGCCCCACGGGGGTTCGGGCCCCGCCGATCAGAAATGCTTCAGTCACTTGTGACTCCCTTGTCAAGGTTTGTGATTCCGAATGAAAATACCGTGTCCAAGACCACGTGTCCGGCCGCGAGCATCTGGAACCGCACCAAGTACTTATCGTCCCAGATCCTTGCCGCCAAGCTGTCGCCGGAAAATACCGGGTGCGTGAAGCGCGCCGACGGCCCCAAGAAATCTGCTGGGGCGTTGTGGGAGTCGAGCCTGTTGATGGCAGCAACGCCCAAGCCTTCGCCGATGACGGTGAGAAACGTTGCGTGGCTCATGGGATTCCTAGCGAAAAGCCGGGATGCCGGTGATGTGGTTGCCCAAGATCAAGGTGTGGACCTCGTCGGTGCCCTCATAGGTGCGCACTGATTCGAGATTGTTGGCGTGGCGCAGCGGCGAGTAGTCCAGCGTAATGCCGTTTCCTCCCAGGATGGCCCGGGCGTCGCGACAGATCTGTATGGCCTCCCGGCAGTTATTGAGTTTGCCCAAGGAGATCTGCACCGGTTCCAAGGTTCCGGCATCCTTCATGCGTCCCGTGTGGATGGCCAGCAGGGTGCCCTTTTGGATTTCCAGGAGCATGTTGACGAGTTTTTGCTGGGTGATTTGGTAGGCGGCGAGCGGCTTGTCGAACTGCAGCCGTGCCAGGGAATAGTCCAAGGCCGCTTCGTAGCTGTCCCGGGCGGCCCCCATGGTTCCCCAGATAATGCCGTAGCGGGCCTCGTTCAGGCAGGAAAACGGGCCGCGCAGGCCCTTGGCGCCGGGCAACAAGGCATCGGCAGGCAGACGGACATCCTCGAAGGTGAGGTCGCATTGGATGGAGGCCCGCATCGACAGTTTTTCTTGGATGGGTGTGGCGGTGAAGCCGGGCGTTTCCGTGGGCACGAGGAAGCCGCGAACGCCGTCGTCCGTCATGGCCCAGATGACAGCGATCTGGGCAATCGAGGCCAGCCCGATCCAGCGCTTGGCGCCGGTGAGCACCCAGCCGTCGCCGTCGCGGCGGGCAAAGGTTGCCAGGGATGAGGGATCGGAGCCGGCGGTGGGTTCGGTCAGGCCAAAGCAGCCGATGATTTCACCCTTGGCCATGCCGGGCAGGTACTGGTTTTTCTGCTCCTCGGAACCCCACTTGTGAATGGCGCTCATGGCTAGAGAGCCCTGCACACTGACGAAGGTGCGCAGCCCGGAATCGCCGGCCTCCAGTTCCATGGCGGCGATGCCGTAGTCGACGGCGCTGCGGCCGGGACAGCCGTAGCCTTCCAGGTGCATGCCCAGCAGGCCCAAGGCGCCCATTTCCGCCACGACCTCCCCGGGGAACACGGCGCCTTCATACCAGGCTGCGATGTTGGGGCGTATGCGTTCATCCACAAAGCGGCGGACGGTGCTGCGAAGATCCAGCTCGTCTGCGCTGAGCAGCGCGTCAAGGTTGAGCACATCCGAACGCGCTGCGGATTCGGCGCCTGTCGTGGAGGTTGTCATCATGATTCCTTGAGGTTGTGCAGGGCGGATGTTGCTGAACCTATTTCAGCTTCATTGAACTCGTCTTCAGCGATTATGAAAAATCATTCATTTCCCATGAGTCTAGGTTCAATGGCGACGTGAGTCAGGTGAGGGTCGAGGGTGTGGCCCGGGGAGGAAGCCGGGGCTTGCGTCTAGACTGGCCGCATGGTCCCGCCATCAACACCGGTCAACATGGCTCTCACTTCCGCCCCTGCGCAGTGGTGGGAAGTCCTCGGTGCGCTTGGTCCGCTCGCTGTTTTGCTGGGAGCCATTGTGGCCGCCGTCATCGGCGGAGTCACACTCAGGCAGCGCACAAGAGCTGACAGACTCGCGTTGGCACAAAAACGTGAATCCGACGCGAAGGCACTCGAGCAAAAGCGGCGCTCCGACGACCGCAGCGAATGGTGGCGGCGCGCACAATGGGCCCTTGACCGCGCACTTGACGACCAACCATCCACCAAGGCGCTGGGGCTCGTCACCCTGGAGGTCCTCGCCCACAGCACGCTGGCGCACGCCGAGGAACTGAAACTCTTCGACGCCGCATGGGCGTCGGTCAATGACCCGGATGATGGAGAGAGAACGATTCTGGGAAGCAAGGACATGACCCTCCAGGAACGCCGCGTCCACGTTGCCGCAGCAAGGCTGCGGGTGACCCTCGACGGTCGCCTTGGACGTATTACTCCGGACGAAGTCAAGGCACTGGCTAAAGTGACGTTCTAGCGTCCCGCGGATTTTGATGTGGTCCTCCTATGAGGCTCCACCACTGCCCCCTGGAGGGCTCAAGTGCGATCATTAGTGATACCAGGTGAGGAGGTGGCAGCGATGGCATCCATCGTTGTCCGGGGGCTCGAGGAGTCCGTTGAGAAGCAGCTTGCTGCTCAGGCCAAGGAGCATGGCTGTTCCCTGGAGGCCGAAGTCCGCGACATTCTCACGAAACGCATTCGACGGCCCCATATCGGTCTCGCGCTCATGCAGGCGGCGCAGGGGGTTGGGGGAATCGAGGATCTGCCTCCGCCCGAGCGGACCGACTTGGATCAGGGCCACAACACCCAAAATCATCAATACACCCCCGGGCAGGGAATCCAGATTCTGCGTCATTGCGGCCCGCGCTCATTGTTATTGATTATGAGAATAATAACATTCATGCAAACGGTCCGGCTATACTCGAGGCATGGCCAGTTCAAATCTCTTGTTGCATCCGGTGCGGTTGCGCATCGTTCAGGCCCTCCTTGGCCACCGAACACTCACCACTGCGCAAATTGCCGAGGAACTCGGTGATGTTCCGGCGGGGACGCTGTACCGCCACGTGGCCATCCTGAGCAAGGCCGGGGTTCTTCACGTTGACTCGGAACGGCGCATTCGGGGCACCATGGAACGCAGCTACACACTGCACGCCGAGGCCACGTGGATCACGCCGGCAGAACTGGCGGCGATGTCGACGGAGGACCACGCACAGGCATTCATGACCTTCGTGTCGGGACTCTTGGCCGGATATGACCGTTATCTGGCCTCCGGCACTCCGAACCTCGTGCGGGACGGTGTTGACTACAGCATGGCGGCCCTCTGGCTCAGCGATGAGGAGTTTGCCGAGTTCGCCTTTGAACTGCAAAACGTGTACCAGTCACGGGTGGCCAACCAGCCCACCGAGGGGCGCAAGCGACGGATGGTGTCGTCCGTAATCATGCCCGACAAGGGCACTCTGGAAACATAGCTGCGGCAGGTCGTCACGGAGATCGGCTGGGAACGACTCTCTCAACACCGCTGCTCCCGCGAGACGGCCACCGGCAAGACCAAGCGCCAACCAGACCAAGCGTCAACCGGGCCAAGCGCCGAGGCACCGGAAATGCGGACTGGCCCGCGTATAAATTAGCCAGCACGCGGCGGAGCCGTGGAGTCCCGGATGACAAGTTCGGTGGCGAGTTCCATGTGTGGGGAATCGAGCGCCTCGCCCTTGGTCAGGCGCAGGACTGCACGCAGTGCGGCCCGGCCCATCTCCTGCAATGGCTGGGCAACCGAGGTGAGTCTTGGCAGGGTTTGCTCCGTTAGCGGAGTGCCGTCAAAACCCACCAGGCTCAGGTCATCGGGGACCCGGACTCCTTGGCGTCGCGCTTCTTCCAGAACACCCAAAGCGGTGGCGTCACAGCCGGCAAAGATGGCCGTGGGCGGCTCGTCCAGGGCAAGCAGCTCCCGCGTGCCGGCCAGGCCGAAACTTTTGTTGAATTCCCCGGCCATAATGTACTCAGGCCTCGAGGCGATGGCATTGCCCATGAGCGCTGCCAGATAACCATGAAGCCTCGCTACGCTGCACTCTGCGGCATTGGGGCCGCCAAGGAACGCGATGCGCCGATGCCCCAAGGCGATCAAGTGCTCGGCGGCAGCCTTGCCACCCGCCCAGTTGGTAGCCCCCACACTGGTGTATCCGTTGCGTGGCGGATTCAAGGGGTCGATCACGACGACCGAAATATTGCGCTGCTGGAATGATTCAAGTTGCTGCATGGTCAGTTCGGACGTGACCAGAATCAGGCCCTTGCGCCCGGATTCCACCATCCGCTGGGCCCATTCCGCATGGTTCGCTCGGTGCAGTTTTGCCGGAGTGATGTTGCCGACGACCACATCCACACCCTCGGCCGCCGCACAGTCGAGGATCCCCGTGAGCAGTTCCATGGAGTACTGGGTATTGGTGCCGTCAATGACAAGATCCACCATTGCCGGTCCGGTGGACCGTGCCCGGCGCTGCATCGGCGACTGATAACCAAGCTCCACCAGGGCTTCTTGAACGCGCACCCGCGTGGCTTCCGCAACATCGTCGCGCCCATTGATCACCTTGGACACCGTGGGTGCCGAGACACCGGCACGGGCGGCAACCGTCGCAAGGACAGGCTTTGCCTTCGAACCCTTTTGACTCACAGTTCCACCTGACTTTCCGAAAAGTTTCAGTCATCGAAGTGTCCATCACGGACCGCCCTTCAGTCAAATTGTTGGGGATTGGGGGTTGACGTGTGATGACAATCACGGATAGGTTCTATCCAATCGCAGAATTAGTTGCGAAACATTTCGAATCACATGGCCACTCAGCCCCGTCATCATCCGTCCCTGCCGCGCACCGGCTCTTTTCAATGGAGACAAGAATGAAACAGAACACCACCTCACGTCGATCTTTCCTTACGCTGGCTGGACTGGCTCCCCTGGCTGTCTGGGGAATCACAGCCTGCGGCACCTCGGGCCCTGGCGGCGATTCCGGCGGCGCCGGCACAGCCAGCATTTGGTCGTTGACGGGTGCCCCGGGAGAGACCATTCGCAAGAACTCCATTGATGCCTTCAACAAGTCCAACCCGGACAACAAGATCAAGCTCACCCTGTTCCAGAATGACGCGTTCAAAACCAAGATCAAGACCGCCATCGGCGCCGGCGAGGCACCCACCATGATTTACGGGTGGGGCGGCGGCGGGCTCAAGACCTACGCGGAGGCCGAGCAGGTGCTCGACCTGACGGATTGGCTGGCGGAGAATCCAAAGGTCAAGGACCGGCTCTTCGCCTCGTCATTTGGTGCGGCCACTGTGGACGGGAAGATCTACGCCCTGCCCAACGAAACTGTTGCCCCCATCATCTTCTTCTACAACAAGGAACTCTTCGAGAAGGCCGGAGCCCAGCCACCCAAAACGTGGGATGAGCTCATGTCGCTGACCAAGACCTTCAACGACCAAGGAGTCGCTCCCATCTCCCTCGGCGGCCAATCACGCTGGACGTCAATGATGTGGCTTGAGTACATGTTTGACCGGGTTGGCGGCCCGGAGCTCTTCAACGACATCTTCGCCGCAAAAGAAAATGCCTGGTCCAACCCGACGGCCATCGACGCACTCACAAAGATCCAGGACCTCATCTCCGCCAACGGCTTCATCAAGGGGTTCTCCTCCATCACCGCCGACTCCAACGCGGACCAGGCCCTGCTGTACACGGGCAAGGCCGCAATGATGCTGCACGGCGCCTGGACCTATGGCGGCATGAAGAACGACGGCGGCAACTTCGTCCAGGACGGCAACCTCGGCTGGTTTAACTTCCCCACCTTTGAAGGTGGGAAGGGTGATCCCAAGAACACCATCGGCAACCCGGGCCAGTACATGTCCATCTCGTCCAAGGCCAGCGAAGAAGAACAGGCAAGCGCGAAGAAGTACTTTGCCGACGGCCTGCTCGACGCTGACGAGGTCACGGCCTGGATCGAATCCGGCGCCGTGCCGATCGTCACGGGAATTGAAGATCAGCTCGCGGCCACGGACGACAAGGAATTCCTGACGTACGTGTACAACATGGCCAAGGACGCACCCAACTTCCAGCAATCCTGGGACCAAGCCCTGAGCCCCACGGCCGCGGAAGCCCTCCTTAACAACATTGACCAGCTGTTCACCAAATCGATCACACCCGAGAAATTTGCTGAAAACATGAACGCGACACTGGGCAAATGACCTCAACCGTGACTGCCACAGCGCAGGCCTCCGGAGGCGGTGCCAAGGGTGGCCGCCCGGCAAAGCCTCACTGGCGGGCCCGGAATGGGCAGCCGGAATCCCTCCAGGGTGACAGCACCATGACGGGGCGCCTGAACTGGATGGTGCTGCCGGCACTGATCATCTTTCTTGTTTTTGCCATCCTGCCATTGGCCGGCGTGCTCGTGCTCAGCTTCACCGATTGGGACGGCATAGGAGCCATCGGCTTCGCCGGGGTTGAAAACTGGTTGCGGGCCTTTGGCGATCCCACGATGTACCAGGCGTTGTGGTTGACCCTGGTCATCATGGCCCTGAGCTGGATCATCCAGACTCCCATCAGCCTTCTGCTGGGAACGTTCACCGCCGGGACCCAGAAGTACCGGGCCTTGCTGGCCGTGCTGTACTTCCTGCCACTGTTGCTTTCCTCGGCTGCTGTTGCCATCGCCTACAAGGCGTTGCTGGACCCGAACTTTGGTCTGGCTGCGGGCCTGCACATGCCGATACTTGCCCAAGATTGGCTGGGGCAGCCTCAACTCGCCCTTGGAGTCGTCATCTTCGTGGTGTCCTGGCAGTTCGTTCCCTTCCACACACTCATCTACCAAGGCGGCGTGCGCCAGATCCCCAAATCGCTGTATGAGGCCGCTTCCATCGACGGTGCCGGCAGGGTCCAGCAGTTCTTCTTCATCACGGTGCCGCAATTGAAATACACCATCATCACCTCCTCCACGCTCATGGTGGTGGGTGCCGTGACGTACTTTGACATGATCTTCGTCATCACCGGCGGCGGCCCCGGGAACGCCACCCGAAACTTGGCCCTGGACATGTACCTCACAGGATTCAAGGCGAACCAAATGGGCCAAGCCAGTGTCACAGCCGTGATCCTGGTGGTCCTCGGACTGGGACTGGCGTTGTGGCTGCAACGACTGGGCGGCAAAGACAAAAACAGCAGCCAACTGGAAGGTGCGTAACCATGACAACAACCCTGCCCACAAAGACGGGCACCGCCAGGCTCAAGCCGGTCCCCGCCAGTACACGGCTGCGAAGGCTCAATCTGCCGGCCGGTGCCGCAGGCTGGATCTGGCTGGCAGTCATCATCATCCCCATCTACTACATCGTTGTCACTTCCTTCAAGAGCCAGGCCGGGTACTTCAGCCAAAACCCCCTGGCCATCCCCAGCGAACCAACCCTGGAAAACTACAAGATGGTGTTGGCCAACGACTTTGGCCGCTACTTCCTCAACAGCGTGATCGTCACGCTGGGCGCCACCGTGCCGGCTGTGGCATTTTCCTTCATGGCCTCGTTTGCCATCGTGCGCGGCAAAGGCAGGTTCCTCAAGGGCGTGAATGCACTGTTTCTGATGGGCCTTGCCATCCCGCTGCAGGCAACAATCATCCCGATCTACCTGATGATCATCAAAATGAATTTGTACGACTCGCTGTTGGCCCTGGTGCTGCCTTCCATCGCCTTCGCCATTCCGCTGTCGGTCTTGATCCTCTCTAACTTCATTCGGGACGTGCCCAATGAACTGTTCGAATCAATGCGTCTGGACGGTTGCAGCGAATGGCAGACCATGTGGCGGCTGGCACTGCCCCTGACGAAACCGGCGATCGTTACGGTGTCCATCTACAACGGCCTCGGCGTCTGGAACGGTTTCCTGCTGCCGCTGATCTTGACCCAGAGTCCGGAACTGCGGGTTCTGCCCCTGGCACTGTGGACGTTCCAGGGACAGTATTCGGTCAACATTCCGGCCGTTCTGGCCTCGGTGGTGCTGACGACCCTGCCCATTCTTGTCCTCTACGTCATCGGCCGCCGCCAACTGGTCAGCGGCCTGAGCGCCGGTTTCAGCAAATAATCCTCGAAAGGACCTTCACCGTATGACAATGCAGCAAAAAGCCGCCCTCCGGGTGGGCATGGCAGGCTACGCTTTTATGGGCGCCGCCCATTCGCACGCCTGGCGCACAGCGCACCGCTTCTTTGACCTGCCGCTCACCCCGGAACTGACCGCAATCGCCGGACGCAACCGGGCCGCCGTCGAACTTGCTGCCGCCCAAATGGGGTGGGGTTCGGTGGAAACCGACTGGCGCGCCCTCATTGAACGCGACGACATAGACCTGATCGACATCTGCACCCCCGGCAACACCCACGCGGAGATCGCGATGGCTGCGTTGCGGGCCGGCAAGCACGTCCTGTGCGAGAAGCCGCTGGCCAACAGCGTTGCCGAAGCCGAGGAGATGACCGCAGTTGCGGAGGAGGCCGCCAAAAAGGGTGTGTTTGCCATGTGCGGCTACTCCTACCGGCGCACCCCGGCCCTGGCGCTCATGAAGCGCATGGTGGAGGACGGGCGCATCGGCACCATCCGGCAGGTCCGTGCACAGTACCTGCAGGACTGGTTGTCGGATGAAAACGCGCCGCTGACTTGGCGCATGGACAAGTCCAAGTCCGGTTCCGGCGCACTCGGCGACATCGGCGCACACAGCATCGATTCGGCCCAGTTCGTGACGGGCCTGAACATCACCGGCGTCTCGGCACTGCTGGAAACTTTCACCAGGGAACGCCCGGTCGGCGGTGAATTTGTGGGCCTCGGCGGGCACGGCACCATCACGGCAGACACACCTCGCGGACCGGTGACAGTGGATGATGCGGCACTTTTCACGGCACGGTTCGACGGCGGCGCGATCGGCATCTTTGAAGCGACCCGCACCGCCCTCGGCCGCAAGAACGCCAATCGGTTGGAGATCAACGGCACGCTCGGCTCGGTCGCGTTCGACTTTGAGGACATGAACTTCCTGCAGTTCTACGACGGCTCCGACGCCGAGGACGCCCGCGGCTTCCACCGCATCATGGTCACCGAACCTGTCCACCCGTACGTGGGCAACTGGTGGCCCACCGGCCACGGCCTCGGCTACGAACATGGATTCACCCACCAAGTGGTGGACCTGGTGACGGCGCTGGGGAACAAAACCCAGCCCACGCCGTCGTTCCGGGAAGCCCTGGGCGTGCAAAGGGTGCTCGCCGCCGTCGAGGACAGCGCCGCCAACAACAGTCAATGGACCACCATCAAAGGAAACAACGAATGACCACCACCAAAAACGCACTTGTGGTCCGCGGCGGCTGGGACGGGCACCAGCCCGTCGAGACGACCGAGCTCTTCATCCCCTACCTGCGCGGGAACGGCTTCGACGTCCGAGTTGAGGAGGGTCCGGCGGTCTACGCCGACGCCGACTACATGGCCGGCGTGGACCTGATCATCCAGTGCAACACGATGACAACCATTGAAAAGGACGAGTTTGAGGGTCTGCGGGCCGCCGTCGAAAACGGCACGGGCCTGGCCGGCTGGCATGGCGGCATCGCCGATTCCTACCGCAACAACTCCGACTACCTGCACCTGATCGGCGGCCAGTTCGCCTGCCACCCCGGCAAGCATGCCGATGAACGCACCGGCGGGCAGTCCGACAACTACGTTCCGTACACCGTCGCCATGACTCCGGAGGGCGCCAGCCACCCCATCACCGAGGGCATCGGCGACTTTGACTTGGTCACCGAACAATACTGGGTCCTGACCGACGACTACATCGACGTGCTGGCCACCACCACCCAAAAGGTGCGCGAGTGGGATCCCTGGCACCGTGAGGTCACCTCCCCCGCCATCTGGACCCGCCAATGGGGCAAGGGCCGAATCTTCGTCGCCACCCCGGGCCACCACGTGGACATCCTGGAAGACACCAACGTTAAAACCATCATCGAAAGGGGCATGTTGTGGGCGAGCCGCTAAACATCCTGAACATTGGCATTGTGGGCTGCGGGAACATCATCGCCCAATATTTGGGCACGCTCCCCTCGCTGGAGACGCTCAGGCTGGTCGCCGTGGCCGACCTTGATCTGGCCCGCGCCGAGGCGGTGGCCGCGGATCTGCCCGGCGTCCGTGCCCTGTCGGTGCAGGAGCTGATGGACGACGACGAAGTGCAGCTGGTCTTGAACCTCACCATCCCCGCCGCGCATGCCCAAATCGCGCTGCAGGCGATCGCCGCCGGCAAGCACGTCTATGGCGAGAAGCCGTTGGCGGCCACCGCGGACGAGGCAGCCGAAGTGCTGGCTGCCGCGGCAGCCGCCGGTGTCATGGTGGGGTGTGCCCCCGACACCGTCTTGGGAACGGGCACGCAGACCGCGCGCCGGGCCATTGACGACGGCTTGATTGGCCGCCCCATCTCGGCAACAGCCACCATGATGACCCCCGGGCATGAGCGCTGGCACCCCAACCCTGACTTCTACTACGTTCCCGGTGGCGGCCCGCTGCTGGACATGGGCCCCTACTACGTCTCCTCCCTGGTGACGCTGCTGGGCCCGGTGAAGTCCGTCATTGGTGCGGCCAGCCACACACGGGATTCCCGCACCATCGGCACGGGGCCGCGGGCCGGCGAGCAGATCCCGGTATCAACTGACACCCATGTCAGCGGAGTGCTGATTCACGAGTCCGGCGCCCTGTCCACGCTCGTCATGAGCTTTGATGCGGTGGCCACGCAGGCTAACAACATCGAAATCCACGGCGACAGCGGCTCACTCATTGTTCCCGATCCCAACCGGTTCGACGGCGACGTCAAGCTGCGCCGCCTCGATGGCGGTGCATCAGGTGACGAGTGGGAGACACTGCCGGTGTCGGGCGGCTATGTGGACGGATCCCGAGGCATCGGCCTGCACGACCTTGCCGCGACGGCCGCAGGCACCGAGCCCCGCGCCGGAGGTGCCCTGGCCTTCCACGCGCTGGAAGTCATGGAGGCGGTGCTGACTTCAGCCCATGCCGGCCGGCTCGTTGACATCGCCAGCACGTGTCCGCGACCGGATGCTGTCCCACTGACGCAGCCGGCAGAAGTCCGGACCCCCATGGCTGTTTCCGCCCAGGGATAGCCCAGGCAGAAAAGCCCCTGTGTGCGTTGGCAACGCGCACAGGGGCTTTTTGCATGCCACCCGCACCGGCAGTTTCGCCGGTCGGGACGTCACGCAGCGCGGGTGGACTTGTCCAGTCCCCCAAGAGACTGTCTAGTCGGCGAAGACAGTCCGTTCCAGGAATTCGTTGCGAAACTTGCCGCTGGGATCCAGCGAACGGGCCAGCGCCTTGAACTCATCGAACTTGGGGTACAGCGGCGCAATGGCTGCCGCAGCCACGGTAAAAACTTTCCCCCAGTGGGGCCTGGCGTTGAAGGGTGCCAACGCTTCTTCAATCAACGGCAGCACCCCTTCCACGGCGTCCTGGTCCAGCCGCCACGTGAAGTGCAGCGCAACGCCATCGCGGCCGTAGTTGCCGCTCAGCCACAGGTCGTCGGCGGCAATGGTGCGGATCTCTGCCACCAGCAACAAGGGCGTAATGACGTCCGTGAGCCGGCGCATGGCGGCCATGGCCGCCGCCGCGTGCTCTCGGGGCAGAAGGTATTCGCTTTGAATCTCATCGCCGTTGCTGGGCAGGTACTCCATGCGGAAGTGCGAGAGCCGGTCCGAGGCGGGTCCGGCCAAACCCAGCTGCGGGGAGCAATTCACGGCTGACACCTCCGGCAGCGGATGTCGTTCGATCGGCGAGGCCACGCCGCCAAAAAGCGCTTCCGGGAAACTCCCGGCAAGCCCGTCCCCCAGGCGCTGTTTGAACCAGGCCTGCCCCACTGTGTCGCCGCTCCAATCGGTGAAGAGGCTCACGGAGTAAGCGCTGGAGGTGATGGCATCGTAGTCCGCCAGCACCGTGTCCCAGGGCAGGTCCGTGTAGACGTGTTGGGCAACCATGAAGTCCGGTTCGATCCGCAAAACCACTTCGGTGACAATGCCCAGGGCGCCCAGGCCAACCACGTAGGCCGGAAAGTCGGGTGTTGCCGCACGCGTCACGGTGTTGAGTCCGCCCTGGGCGTCGACAAACGTCAGGCCCAGGACGGACGTGGCAAGATTTCCATTGCCGTTCCCGGAGCCGTGGGTCCCGGTTGCGATGGCACCGGCAATGGAGATGTGCGGCAGCGAGGCCAGATTGGATAGTGCAAAGCCTTGTGTCGCCAGTTCCGTTGCCAGCACACCATAGGTGGTTCCTGCACTGACACTGACCGTCAGTTTTTCGGCGTCAACGTTGATGTTGGGTGCGATGTTGGACAGGCTGACCAGGATGCCCTCCGTGTCAGCGATCGAATTGAAGGAATGCCGTGAGCCCAGGGCGCGTACTTTTAGTGCTGCTGCGACCAGGGCGGAGAGTTCCGCCACCGTCCCGGGGCGGTGGATGGTGGCGGCGCCGTAGCTGTAGTTCCCCGCCCAGTTCCATTCGATCGTGTCTACTTCAACTGTCATTGGAGAACCCCCGCTGCGTCAACAAACCCTAATATGATGTGACTAACAACATATCAAGTTGCGGGGCTGGAATCCATTGTTTGGGCGTCATAAACGGACGGCACGAAATGAGGGCGGCAGCGGCGGAAGACCGGGACCTACTGTCCCTGCATTCCAGCCTTGATCCCGGCCTTGATCTCGGCTTTCAGGACCTTCCCCACTTTTGACCGGGGCAGGTCGGTCCAGACCTCGATCAGCTTGGGCGTCTTCACGCTCCCCAGCTCGCCCTTGACAAACGCCCGCAGCGCAGCAACATCCACTGGCACGGCCGGGTCGGCCTGCACCACGGCACTCACCTGCTCGCCCCACTTCGCGTCGGGCAGTCCGACCACGGCGCAGTCCTGCACGCCCGGGAACCTCATGATGGCCTGCTCAACCTCGGCGGAGTACACGTTGAAGCCCCCCGTGATGATCATGTCCTTCGCCCTGTCGACGATGAAAAGGTACCCCTCGCCATCAAGGTAGCCAATGTCGCCGGTGTGGTGCCAGCCGTGCCGGTTCGCCTCCGCCGTGGCTTCCGGATTTTTGTAATAGCCGGCCATCACCAGCGAGCTTCTGACCACAATCTCACCGCGCTCCCCGCTCCCCAGCTGCCGTCCGGCGTCGTCCATCACGGCGACCGTCACCAGCGGGGCGGCCCGGCCGGCGGAGGACAATCGCCCCGTGGCGATCGAACCGTCCGGCAGAAAATGCTCGGCCGGCGACATGGTGGAGATCATCATGGGCGCCTCGGTCTGGCCGAACAGCTGCGCCATGACCGGGCCGATCCGGGTCAGCGCCTCCTCCAGCCGGGACGTCGACATGGGAGCCGCGCCGTACCAAAAGCACTGCAGCGAGGACAGCGCGCGCGTGTCCAGGCCGGGAAGGCCCAGCAGCATGTAGATCAGGGTCGGCGGCAGGAAGGTGTGAGTTACCCGGTGCCGCTCAATCAGCTCCACAAATTCGCCGATGTCGGGCTTGGGCATGATCACGATCTCACCGCCGCGGGCCAGGATCGGGAAACACAGCACCCCGGCCGCATGAGTCAGCGGGGCCAGGGCCAGATAGATGGGCCGCCCCTGAAACGGGTAGCTCATCAGCACGATCGCCGTCATTGTTTCGAGGTTGCGCGTGGTCAGCATGACGCCCTTGGGCCGGCCCGTGGTGCCTCCGGTACCAACGATCATGGCCAGGTCGTCAACAAGTTCAGCCTGCCCGACGTCCTGGAGCCCGGCGGCTTCAGGCACGGGTTCGATCCAGTCGTCAAAGGAGGTGCCGAACTCCGACGGGCCGTCGAGGCAGACAACGTTGGCGACCTTGGGAAGGTCCGGCAGGATCCTTGTCACCATGGCGGTGAAGCTCGACTGGTAAATGAGCACCCTGCAGTCGAACCGGTCGAGCAGCTCCCTGTTTTCGCCCGCCTCGCTGCGTGGGTTGATGGGGCTCCAGACGGCGCCGATCCGGGAGATGCCAAACACCGCTGCGAAGGCGGTGGGATCGTTGGCGGAGAGGATCGCCACCGTCTCCCCCGGTCCCACGCCGCTGGCGCGCAGGGCGGCGGCGATGAGGAAGCTGAGTTCCTGGACCTCCCTGTAGCTCAGTGTTTCCCCGTTCGTGGTGAAACAGGGGGCGTCGACGCCAAGGGACGCCCCCTTGTCCAGATAGTCGCTCAGTCTCATTGCGTCTCCTTTATGCTGCCCATGGACGCGGCGGCCCTACGACAACCGCGTCACTGACGGGTTCAGCACCAGGCCGAAGCTGCGCAGCTGGCCGAGCAGGTTCCGGTGCCCAAACGCCTGGCAGGCCGAGGCGAATCCGGTGCGCAGCGGTGCTTGTTGCAGCAGTGAGTACGCGGCGTAGGCCTGCAGCAGGCCCGTTTGCTTGTAGTTGGAGTTGCCGTGGAGAACCACGTGCGCCCGGCCCAGCGGCCCGGATGCCATGACGGAATCCACGGAGTTGTTGATCCTCGGGTTCTCCCGCGGCGGCATCCCCGCCTGCACGGACCCGGCGATCTCGGCGAGGGCCGCTTCCTGTCCTGCGGCATCCAACGGCCGGATCTGTTCCTCAAACATCTTGGTGGTGGCAACGACGCCCTCCATGACGGAACGCTCCATCACACCTCCGGCAACCTTCACGTTGGCCACGCGCGGGTCGTTCTTGAACCAGACGGGGTGCGAGGTGCCGCCCCACGGCACGGCAATCGCCGTCTCGTGCTGGCCGGGCACATTGACCTCGAAGGTTGTGGTGGGGACCCACTGCATGTACTCGTTTTGCTGCAGGTAGTAGTGGTTTGCCTTCAGGATCGTGAAGATCGTCTGGGTTGAGGCGTACGTGGGGAAGCCGCGCCACAGCACCAGGATGTCGAGCGTGTCAAGGCCCGGTTCCTCGAGGGCGATATTCGCCGCGATCTCACCGGTGGTGTACATCTGTGCGGTGCCCGGTGCCAGCAGGAGCCCCTTGTCGGCAAAGGCGGGGCCCCAGGTGTCGGCGCAGTGCATGACCCAGTCCTGTTCGCCGGTGGTGTCAAGGTAGTGGGCACCGGCGGCCAACGCTGATTCGACCACTTCACCGCCGAACTTGATGAACGGTCCGGCCGTGTTGCACACGACGCTGGCGCCGTCGAACAGTTCGGTGAGCGCGGCAACAGTGTGCTCAACCTGGACGACGTCGTATTCCACGGTGTCGATGCCGGGCACGCGTTCAACGACCTCGCGCACCCGGTCCCCGTCGCGGCCCGCCGCGATGAAGGGCACATTGAATTCACGCAGGTATTCGATGATGAGCCGCCCGGTGTAGCCGGTGGCGCCGTAGACAACTACCGGCTTTTTCGTTTCTGTGGTGTTCATGGTCATGATCCCATTCCGCCGTCGACGGCAAGTCCGGTTCCGGTGATGAACCCGGCGGCATCGGAGGCGAGAAAGACGACGGCGTTGGCCATGTCGGCTTGTTCGCCCAGGTGACCGAGCGGGGTCAGTCCCACAACGGAGCCCACGGCGGTTTCAGCGTCCGGGAACAGGCCGATGTCGACCACGTCGGTGGCAAGTTTCATGCCCATCGGGTTGCCGATGAGGCCCGGATAGATGCAGTTGACCCGCACGCCGTAGCCGAGGGCTCCGGATTCGGTTGCGGCGATGCGGGTGATCCTGTCGACGGCCGACTTGGAGCCCGAGTAGCCGGACAGCGCGGGAAACACGATGAGCGCGGCGACGGAAGAGATGTTGACGACCGCCCCGCCCTGCCCCGCGGCGCCGCCGGGCTGCATGGCCTTGAAGGCGTTCTTGATGCCCAGTGAGGTGCCCACAATGTTCACGTCCAGCATTTTTCGAAGCTGCACCGGGTCGAGGTCGATGAGCAGGCTGGTGATTTCAATCCCCGCGTTGTTCACCAGAATGTCCAGCCCGCCCAGGTCTGAAACGACTTGTGGCATGGCCGCATCCCAGCTGGCCTCGTCGGTCACGTCCAGGTGGACAAAGCTTGCCTGCGCCCCGGCTGCACGAAATTTTGCGGCTGTGGCTTCGCCCGCTTCCGCGTTCACGTCGCCGAGGACGACGGCGGCACCTGCCTGTGTCAGTGCCTTGGCTATTGCTGCGCCCAGGTTTTGTGCGCCTCCGGTGACCAGCGCCTTGCGGCCGGTGAGGTCAAAATGGCTCATCCAGAACTCCTCCTTGAGTTGGCTGCACCGATCCCGCCACCGCTTCTGCCATGCCGGCCGTCGGTCCCTCCGCCCACCATAGGACGGGTTTGGACGGGTGTCCAGAGTTTTTTGACCAGTTGTATAAATTATTGCTGCGTGGGCCCGTTGCAGTTGCCGTTGGGCCATTGACCTCCGGCATGTGGGGGTTCAATGTGGAATGCGTGAGGGTTGAAAAGCAGGACTCCGCACGGCACACCATGCAGGCCGGCCCCGGCGGCATCTTCGGCCGCGGGTATCGGAAAATCACACTGGGCATTTGTGCCCTCATTGTCTTCTCCGCTTTCGAGGCACTTGCCGTCACGACGGTCATGCCAACGGTCAGCGCCGCATTGGACGGGGCTTCCCTGTATGCCCTTGCCTTCGCAGGACCGCTGGCGGCCGGGGTGGTCGGGATGGTGATTGCCGGAAACTGGTCGGATCGCAATGGTCCGCGCGGCTCCCTGTACGCCTCGGTGGCGCTCTTCGTCGCGGGTCTGGCCGTCGTCGGCACTGCGCACGGCATGACCGTCTTTCTTGCCGGGCGCCTCATTGAGGGGCTCGGTTCCGGTGCCTTGACCGTCGCGCTCTACGTAGTGGTGGCGCGTGCCTACCCAGCTTCCCTGCACTCGCAGATATTTGCGGCATTTGCCGCGTCCTGGGTGGTGCCCTCACTCGTCGGGCCGGTGATTGCCGGGCTGGTGGCCCAGACGCTCGGCTGGCGCTGGGTGTTTCTCGGCGTCATCGGCCTCGTGGCCCTTGCCCTGGCCCTGGTCATCCCCGCCCTGGCCGGGCTGCGCGGGTCCGGAGACAACCGCGCCGTTCCGTGGAACCATGCCCGGATCGGCTGGTCGCTGCTGGCTGCTGTTGCCGTGCTGGCCGTCAACCTCCTGGCCGATGCGAAGGGCTTGGTGCTGTGGGCGGGACCCGCCGTTGCCATTGTCGTCGCCCTCTTGGCGCTGCGGCCGCTGCTGCCGCGGCGCACCCTGACGTCCGACGTCGGCCTCCCAAGCGTGATTTTCAGCCGCGGCCTCGTTGCGGGAGCCTTCTTTGGTGCGGACGTGTACCTGCCGTACCTGCTGACCGTCCAATACGGCTTCCCGCCGCTGGCCGCGGGGTTGTCGGTGACAGTCTCCGGCATCACCTGGGCAGGCGGGTCGTGGCTGCAGAGCCACATGGGAGTCCGCCTGACCCATGTTCGCAGTGTTCAGTTTGGCGCGCTTTGCCTGTCAATGGCGATCGCGGCGGCGGGCGCCACAGCGATCCTTGCCTTGCCGCCCGGAGTTGCGATCGCCGGCTGGGCCGTCGCCGGCTTCGGGATGGGGCTGATGTATCCGCGCACGAGTGTCGCGACGCTGGAGTACTCCACCGTCGAGAACCAGGGATTCAACAGTTCCGCACTCAGCATCGCCGACGCCATCGGGGCGTCGATTTCACTCGCGGCCACAGCCATCGTGTTTGGCGCCCTCGCCGGACTCGGCGGCTCCTGGTCGTTCGCCGGGTGTTTTGCACTCACCGGACTGCCGGCCTTGGCGGCGCTGGTCCTGGCCCGGCGCATCCGCCGGCCGCAGTGACGCCGCCCGGGGTTGACCTTGCTTTCGAGCGCCCTACCTGCAACACCGATCACAGGGTCATTTTCTCCCTGGATCACGAGCACCACCTTGGCGAAGCGGGTCGCATGCTTCCTCTGAATGCGGACCGCTTGGAACGTTCCGGGGCTATAGTGGCCACAGAGGGGATGTGGTCATGTCCAGTCGAATCAGTTCCGGAATTCCTGCTGGAAAGGCTGCCGGGGAACAGCCGGTCAGTGCGAAATCAGCAGTGGCAGAATCTTCTGCTGCGCTGCGGCTTGAACGCAGGGCGGTGGACAAGTTTTCACTGCGCCGCGCCGAGCTTGCCGCGGCAGCCTTGGCGACCCTGTCGGAGTTCGGGTATGCCCGGACAAGCCTGCGTGAAATTGCCCAGAAATCCGGTTTCTCGCACGGCGTCTTCCACTATTATTTTCGTGACAAGGTCGAGCTGATCACGTACTGCGTGCGTGAATACAAGAGCGCCTGCATCGCCCACTATGAAGAAATTGCCGCCAACGCAAGTTCCGCCGAACAGGTGCGGCTGGCGTTTGCCGCCGCCCTGGCAGCGTCGGCCCGCGATGACACGGCCATGCACAGGCTCTGGTACGACCTGCGCAACCAAAGCATGTTTGGCAATGACTTCCAGGCCGATGTCGCCGAGGTGGACGGCAGCCTGGAGGAAATGATCTGGCGCATCGTCACCGCGTACGCAGAATTCTCCCACGCTGACGTGGCACTCTCCAGACGCGCCGTCTACGCCGTGTTCGACGGCATGTTCCAGCAGACGCTCCTCGGCATCCACACCGGAAACAACGACGCCGTCGCAGCCCTGCAGGAAGGCGTCTGGCAGGTGCTGCCGCGGCTGCTTGTCGGCTTCGGCTCCCCCGACGTCGACTGACAGCCGCCCCCTGCGGGCACTAAAGCAACGGAAGGCAGCCCCCGCCCATGCGCAAGTTGGTCTATTACATTTCGCTTTCACTCGACGGCTTCATCGCGGGACCGGAGGACGAAGTTGATTTCTTCAACGGATCCGCGGACTACATGCAACACATGATCGCCGTCTACGCTGATCTCCTGCCCCGGCAGGCGCGGGAACACCTGGGGCTTGCAGAAGCACCGCTCACCCGTTTCGACACCGTGGTGATGGGCCGGCGGAGCTATGATCCGGCCCTTCAGCTGGGCATCACCAGCCCGTACCCCCACCTGCGCCAGGTGGTGTTTTCCCGCAGCCTGGCCAACACGGATGCGCAGGTGCTGGTCACTGACGCCGATCCGGTCGCCACCCTTCGCCAACTCAAAAAGGATGACTCACGCTTCGACATTTATCTGGCGGGCGGCGGCCGGCTCGCGGCAGCCCTGCTTCCGGAAATCGATGAGCTCATCATCAAGCGGTACCCGGTGGTCGTCGGTTCCGGAGTGCCGGCCTTTGACCGGGAGTTCGCCCCCGCCCACTTCGCCATGGTGGACAATGTGGTTTTCGAGTCAGGGAATTCAATCACCAGCTTCAAACCGCTGGTGCAGGATGCACCAGCAGGAACTTCACCGGGGGAAGACACATGAAATTGATCTTGACGGAGTTTGTGAGCCTTGACGGGGTGTCGCAGGGCCCGGGGTCTCCGGAGGAGGACACCAGCGGCGGATTCACCCGCGGTGGCTGGTTCGTCCCGCACATGGACCAGGACTTCATCGACCAGGCCGCCGAATGGCTCGGCCGGGCCGACGCGCTGCTGCTGGGCCGGCGCACCTACGACGCGTTCGCCAGGGACTGGCCGCAGATCACAGACCCGCGGGATCCGTTCACGGCCCGCATGAACAGCCTGCCAAAATACCTCGCCTCCACCACCGTGACGGCAGGATCGTGGAATCCAACCACCGTCCTGTCCGGAGACACGGCGGCCGCGGTTGCCACGCTGAAGGCGGGCCCCGGCCGCGAGATTCAAATCCACGGCAGTGCCCGGCTGGCCCAATCGCTCTTTGCCGCCGGGCTGATCGACGAGCTCCGGCTCGTGGTGGCTCCCGTCATCGTGGCCAGCGGCCGTCGCCTGTTCCCCGACGGTGGCGCCTCCGTCGGACTGCGCCTGCTCTCCAGCCGCACCACCCCAGGCGGACTGGCACTGCACAGCTACCAGGTCACCGGCAGCCCCGACTATGCCAGCTACACCGGCGCCGCTGACGTTTCTTCCTCCTGAAGCACGACGGCGTGCGGCCACTTCCGGCGCAAGGCACCCCACGTCGTCGTACTTTGAGCCATGGGCAGGCGGGAGCCGCAGGACAAGCATGCAGGACAAGCATGCAGGACAAGCCGTGCGAGACTTAAGGCATGGATCTGGAGGTTACACCCGCGCTCACGATTCCGGCCGCTGAGCTGGGATGGCGCTTTTCGCGATCCTCCGGGCCGGGTGGGCAGCACGTCAACACCTCGGACAGCCGGGTGGAACTGTTCTGGAACGTACATGACTCGGCCGCACTCACCGAGGAGCAACGGGAAATGCTGGCCGCGCGCCTGGACAGGCGGCTGGTGGCCGGAGTGGTGACAGTGGCGTCCTCCGAACAGCGCTCGCAGTTGCGAAATCGCGAGACCGCGCTGGCCAAACTGGGCGAACTCATCGCCGCCGGGCTTGCCCCCGAGGCTGCATCGCGTCGCCCCACCAAGCCCACCCGAGGTTCAAAGCGCCGCCACCAGGCCGCTAAATCGCAGCGTTCCTCGACCAAGGCACTGCGGAAACGGCCGACGGCTGACTGAGCCAACCGCGGAGGCAACGTCCGCTGCCGCAGCCCCATGCTGCAGACCAATGCTGCAGCTCGGCACGTCGGCAGTTCACCGAATAGGTGCCCGGTGGTACTGCTTCGGTGCATAGGAAAGCTGGACTCCCAAGGCGGCCGCGGCCCGCAGCGGAAAATTGGGGTCCCGGAGAAGTTCGCGTCCCATCATGACGACGTCGGCCAGATCCGTGGCGATAATGTGCTCGGCCTGGTGGGGATCGTTGATGAGTCCGACGGCGGCTGTTGGGATCCCTGCCGAGGCACGGACCGCGGTGGCGAAGGGGACCTGGTATCCGGGGCCAACGGGGATGCTGGCGGCGGGGACGTTCCCGCCAGTGGAGATGTCGGCGAAATCCGCCCCGTGCCCGGCCGCCCAGCCTGCAACCGTTTGGGTGTCCTCAAGGGTCCAGCCGCCTTCGATCCAATCGGTGGCCGAGAAGCGCACCAGTACCGGAACGTCCACGCCCACAACGCCGCGGATGGCATCGATGGTTTCCAGCAAGGCGCGGGCGCGGTTGGCAAGTGAACCACCGTAGTTGTCGGTGCGGGTGTTGCTCAGGGGTGACAGAAATTGGTGCAGGAGGTACCCGTGGGCGGCGTGAATCTCGATGAGGTCGAATCCGGCTGACATGGCCCGGTCTGCAGCCGCCGCAAAAGCGGCGACGATCTCGCCGATGCCTTCCCTGGTGAGCTCCGCGGGCTGCGCATAGTCACCGAAGGCGATGGCGCTCGGGCCAACCGTGGCCCAGCCGCCGTCCGCCGCAGGAACACTGTCGCGGCGTTCATCCCAGGTCCGAAACGTTGAGGCCTTGCGGCCCGCATGAGCCAACTGGATCCCGGCGGCGGCACCTTGGGTGTGGATGAAGCGCACGATTCGGGCAAACTCGTCGCGTTGGGCGTCGTTCCACAGGCCCAGGTCCTGGGGCGAGATGCGACCCTCGGGAAGAACGGCAGTTGCCTCCGTGAATACGGCACCGGCACCACCCCTGGCAAACGATCCCAGATGCACCAAATGCCAGTCATTGGGCATCCCGTCCTGCTGCTCCGCCGAATACTGGCACATGGGCGCCACCCAAAGCCGGTTGCGCACCGTCAAGCCACGGAGGGTGATCGGTGCAAAGAGTGCAGATCTCATGGGGCAGGGCTTCCTTCTGACATCGAACGTTTGTAGAGGCAACGCTGCAAGCGGACTGGTGATTCCCTTGTTTTCCCGGCCCATCCGCCATGTTTGCTCCCACCGTGGCACCGGACGTCCCGAGCAAACAAGAACGCCTCCCCCGCTGCGGTGTGCAGCTGGGAAGGCGTCCATGGTCAAAACGGCGCATGGCGGGGTCTGCGCATGCACGCAGGACTACATGTGGACCGCGGCTTCTCCGGTGGAGACGGCTGTGTGTTCGCGACGGCGGTACATCAGCGCTGTCACGACGGCACCAACCACCAAGAGGACGGCGCAGGCGAGGTACGCGCCCGAGTAGCCGCTGACGAGGGACTCAAGTTGGCCTTCGCCGCCGTCGAGCGCGGTGATGGTGGCACCGGCCACGAGGGTGTTGAGCACGGCCAGGCCGATGGAGCCGCCGAGCTGCTGCGAGGCGTTCACGGCAGCCGAGGCAGCCCCGGCATGGTGGCGGTCCACACCCAGGGTTCCTACACTCATGGCGGAGGAAATGATGGCACCGAGGCCGATGGCAACGATGAACATCGGCACGGCCACATGCAGGGCGTAGCTGCTGTCGGCCTTGGCGAACATGAGGAGCGCCGAACCGACGGCCGAGACGGTCATTCCAACGGGCACCAGCAGCTTCGCGCCCAGCTTGGGCATGAGCACCGAGGTGGAAACTATGGCGGAGACCATAATGCCCAGGCACAACGGCAGCACCGCAACGCCGGTCTGCAACGGGCTGAAGCCGAGGACGATCTGCAGGTAATACACCAGATACAGGTTCACGCCGAAGATCACGGCGCCGGCAACAAAGATGGCCAGCATGGAGGCGCCGCGGTCCCGGTGGACCACAATGTGCAGCGGCAGCAGCGGGGACTTGCCCCGGCGTTGCAGCAGGACAAAGACGGCCAGAAGCACTACGCCCAGGGCGAGGAAGCCCCAGGTGCCAATGGCACCAAAGCCGTGCTCTTCGGCGTTGGCAAAGCCGAAGACCAGGGCGAAGAACCCCAAGGTGGCAAAGATGGCACCGGGAATATCAAGCTTGACGCCGTGTTCGCGCCGCGTCGGCGCGATGGCCACTACGCCAACAATGAAGGCGACGGCGGCAAATGCAATGTTGACGTAGAGCGTCCAGCGCCAGGTCATGAATTCGGTCAGGACGCCGCCCAGCAGCAGGCCGACGGCGCCGCCCGCTCCGGCGAGTGCACCGTAAATGCCAAATGCCTTTCCGCGTTCGGCCGGATCGGTGAAGGTCGTGGTGAGCAGCGACAAGGCGGCAGGAGCCAGCAGAGCCGCAAAAATGCCCTGCAGCACGCGCGCAGCCAGTAGAACGGCGAAGGTCGGAGCCGCACCACCGAGGGCAGAGGCAACGGCGAAGCCAATGAGGCCAATCAGGAAGATTTGCTTGCGGCCCATGAGGTCGGCAATGCGGCCACCCAGCAGCAGCAGTCCGCCAAAGGCGAGGGCGTAGGCCGTGATCACCCACGGACGCAGCGTGTCCGAGAAGTTCAGTTCCAGCTGGGCACTGGGCAGTGCCACGTTCATGATGGTGGCGTCCAGGACCACCATGAGCTGGGACATGCCGATGGCCAGCATCGACCACCAGCGAAGGGCGGCCCACTTGGGATCGGGCGATCCGGCCATGACCGGGCCGGATTGCTTGCCCTGTTTCGTTTGCGTTGCAGTGCTCATATACCTTTTACTTCTTGCGAGTGGTGAAGCTGACCGTGCGGAACAGCTATTCCACTCAGTTTACACGTCCCGGAACAGCTATTCCGCCATGTGTGGTTGCACGCTAGAGTGGAAGGTGACATTGACCGACAGACGCCCTGCCACCGAAAGCAACCACTGCATGATTCAGCAGCCACACCCCGGACCCCGACTTCCTGGGACAACACCGAATTTCGCCAGCCTCCCGGGTGGGGATTCCGCCGTCGAGTCCGCGGCTGCCGCCCAACAGGAAGTGGGCTCCGGCACGAGCAATGCCGGCCCCCGTGACCAACAACTCCACCAGGCAGCCCATCAGCTCTTCTCAAGCGACGGTCTTGGCGTGCCACTGGCCGAGATCGCCAAGGCTGCCGGCGTTGGCGTCGCCACGCTGTACCGCCGCTACCGGGACAAGGACGTCTTGATCCTTGAGGTCTACCGGGAGCCCATGGCGTTTGCCGAGCGCCTGGCGGAAGAGGCCAACGACTTCCAGGATGCGTGGGAAGGATTGGTGCACTTTCTGCACAGCACCACCGAGCAGTTCATGGTGGACCGCGGCATGCGTGAACTCATTCTGGGCGGATATGTTGGCGGTGTCGGATGGTCCAGGGGTTCCACCCACAGGGAACTCATTGAAGCACTTGACACCCTGGAGCAACGAGTTTCATCACAACTTGAACACCTCGTGGACCGGGCAAAAAAACAACATGTGGTCCGTGCCGACTTTGAACCGACGGATGTCCTGCTCATGTCCGCCATGGCGCATGCCGCCGCTCCCGTGAAGGCGTCCGGCTGGCCCGTGACCGGCCAGCGTGCCCTGCAATTGCTCATCGAGGGCATCCGGCCGGGACCGCAGACGCCCCACTAGGGATCCTTCCGGCCAGCTGGGCACCCGTGGGGACCTTCGACATGCATTCCGGAGCTAGTTCGGACCCAAATACGCCAGGGCGGCGGCGACATGGGACTGGACACCCATCGAAAGCGTCGGTTCGACCACCGGCGCAAAGAACGGTGAGTGGTTGGCTGGAATATCCTGCTCAACCGTGCCACGGGCTGCGGCGGCCCGGTACGTCTGCGGATCGCAGCCACCCAGCAGCCAGTAGGTATAGGGCACGCCAAATGCGTCGGGGATCCGGCTGAAGTCCTCTGAGGCCGTCTGCCGGGATGCGTGCTGCACCGCCGCCCCGCCGAAGTGGCTGGTAAATGCAGCGGTGACCTTTTCCGTCACTCCGGCGTCGTTGCTCGTGAGCGGGAATTGGTCATAGAACTCAAACTCGGGTTCCCGGGGAGAGCCGGCGGCCGCGCATTCGCCCTTGACGATCCGCTCAATCGCGTCGAGCACCCTGGTCCGCAACTTGTTGTCGTAGCTGCGGATGTTCAACAACAGCACTGCCCGGTCGGGGATGATGTTGGACTTCGTGCCGGCGTTCAAGGCACCCACCGTGACGACGGCAAACTCCCCCGGCTTCGTTTCCCGCGAGACAATCGTCTGCAGCTTGAGCACTATCGAGGCGGCAAGCACCACCGGATCCACCGACATGTGCGGCATCGATCCGTGCGAACCCTTCCCGTGCACCGTGACCTTGAGCGAGTCCCCCGCGGACAGTACTGGTCCGGTCGCGGTGGCCACAACCCCTGCCGGCAGCGGCATCACATGCTGGCCGAGAACGACGTCGGGCCGGGGCACCTTGGCGGCCAATCCGTCGTCGACCATGGCCTGGGAACCCCCGCCCAGTTCCTCGGCCGGCTGGAACAACGCAATGAAGGTGCCCGACCACGCGTCCCGGCCCTGGGCCAACAGCTGGGCGGCGCCGAGCAGGGCCGTGACATGGACGTCGTGGCCGCAGGCGTGCATGACGCCCTCCACCGTGGAGGCGTATGGAAGGCCCGTCGCCTCGGTGACAGGCAGGGCATCCATGTCGGCGCGGGACAGGACCGTGGGACCCTCCCCGTTGGCCAGCACACCGACCACGCCAGTGCCTCCAATGTGCTGCACCGAATAACCGAAGGACGCCAGCTTCTCCGCCACGAGTTGTGACGTACCGTGTTCCTGGAAGCTCAGCTCAGGGTGCCGGTGCAGTTGCCTGTAGGTGTCCCGAAGCCCAGCCAGCTCGGAGTCGAGGCCCGTCAGGACGGTGTCAACGATGCTCATGGATCACCCTTTCAACGACGACGTCGGCGCCCGGGTGGATGGCATGAACCGGGCACTGCTGACCAGCTACAGCTTAACCCAAGGCTCGCAGCTGCGCTCGGCCAGGAAGGCGTGCAGCCAAAATTTACTGCCACGCAAGAGTCTTTGCGTAGAACAATTGATGCGCAGTTTCATAGTTCGTCATCCTGAATCGTCCACTTCTTCATCAAGATGATACTTTTTCAGGAGTGAGCGCAGCCGCCGCACGGGCCGAAACCGGCCGCAATCAAGGAGTCACCATGTCGCAGTCCACCGCCCTGGCCGGGCAATCGCCGGCAACCCGCACCGGTTTCGCCGACATGCTCAGTGCCGACGATTTCAAGTCCGCCTTCCGCAACCACCCGGCCGGCGTGGCTGTCATCACCGCCGACATAGGCGCGGGACCCGTGGGACTGACCGCCACCTCCGTCATTTCCGTTTCGGCCAACCCGCCGCTCGTCGTGTTTTCCCTGTCGTCGGCATCGTCCTCGACACCAACAGTGAAGCTGGCCGAGACGGTCGTCATCCACCTGCTTGGTGCCGAGCAGATCGGCCTGGCCAGGAATTTTGCCACCAGCGGCATTGACCGCTTCGCCGACACGTCCATCTGGTCGCGGCTGATCTCCGGTGAACCGTACCTGCCTTCGGCAAATGCCTGGCTGCGCGGCCGGATTGTCAATCAAATGAGTGCCGGTGATTCAACAGTGGTCGCCGTGCAGGTGCTGCAGGTTGACCTCCCCGGCGACTCAGGCCGGAACGCCAAGGAATCCCGGCCGTTGGTTTACCATAACCGCACGTGGCACTCCTTGAGTGAAGACTCCATGGTTAAGTAGCACAGACATGGTCGCGCGGGTGGATGTCGTGGTTGTTGGCGGTGGCGCCATGGGATCGGCTGCGGCATTGAGCGTGGCACGCAGCGGGAAGTCTGTTGTGTTGCTTGAACAGTTCGCCGCCGGTCACAGCATGGGTGCGTCCCATGGCGCAACCCGCAATTTTAACATTGCCTACCAGCAAGCGGAGTACTTGCAGCTGGTAGGCGAGGCACGGCAGCTATGGGACGGGCTGGCGATGGAAACAGGTCTGCAGTTGCTGGACCTGGTGGGCTTGGTCAACCACGGAGACACCCGTTCCCTGCACCGCATTCACCGCGCGCAGCAGAATTTCGGCATGCACAGCACCTTCATGTCACCGCAGGAAGCGATGGAACGGTGGGCGGGAATGCGTTTTCGCAGCGAGGTGCTGTTGGTGCCGGAATCTGGCCGTGTCCGGGCGGCCGACGCCCTGACAGCCCTGCGCATCGCTGCTGAGTCCCGGGGAGCCGCATTCCACTACGGAACCACTGTCCGGAACATTGCCGTTCTGGGAGAAGACTTGGTGTCCGTCTCGACCGACACCACCGAATACCGCGCCACGCGCATCATCGTCACGGCAGGCGCGTGGACCCGGAAGTTGCTCGCCGGGATCGTGGCACTGCCACGGCTTGTTGTCACACAGGAACAGCCCGCGCATTTCCAGCACCGCACCGCGGGGCTGGAACGGCCCAGCTTCAACCACAACCCGGACCCCACAGTCGCCGCGGACGACTACTGGTGCAGCCCCAGCTACGGCATGTCCACTCCCGGGGAGGGCATTAAGGTGGGGTGGCACGGCGTAGGGCCAGTGGTGGATCCGGACGCACGGAACTACACGGCGGAGCCCGCGCAAATGAACACCCTGTGCCGCTATGTACGGGACTGGTTCCCCGGCCTGGATGCAGACGCTTTCGTTCCCATCAGCTGCACGTATACGTCAACCACGTCCGGGGACTTCGTCCTGGACAGGCTGGGGCCTGTCGTGGTGGGCGCCGGGTTCTCCGGCCACGGATTCAAGTTCACCCCGGCCATCGGCCGGGTTCTGGCAGACCTCGCCGGCGGAACGCCGGCACCGGAGCTTTTTCACGCGCCAAGTTTTCACGCACCAGGGACGTCGGCAGGATAGCGGGCCCCGTCAAAGAACTTGGGTGGGCATGACACCGGTGGCAGCAGTGGCAGGCAGAGCTTTTGACCAGGGTGCCCTCCGGCACCAAATCCAACTCAATCTCCCCCGCCCGGTATGCGGCAGCTACGTTCCAGGAGTCGGACTGGTGCGGGAACGATCAAATAATCCTGGCCACCCTGCGTTGCTTGATCAACAACGCCGACCGGAATCACCCCGGGTGCCGGCCACGGCCTCGGCCCACAAAGTGCGATCGTTGGCATGATCCCCCCTATTTCCTTTCTGCTTGCGCTGCGCCGAGCTGACGTTTCCCACTACAACTGCCTGGCCCTGCCCCACCCCGTTGCCGATGGCGGCCACACGCCACCGCTGCCCCGATGCCTGCAGGCTGCGCGCCAGTGTCCCAAGCAGCCGGGTGCCCGAAGCTCCCAACGGATGCCCCGTCAAAATGGCCCCGCCGCGCTGATTGATGATTCCCGGATCAATCCTCCAGGCAGTGACGCAGACAAGGGACAGCGCGGCAGGCGCTTCATTAAGTTCGACGGCGCCCACCTTCTTCGCGGTGTTGCTGTCCCGTCGTCGGAGGTGTTGCTGTCCGCGGTCGGGCATTGTTCACGGTCTCCCCAAAACATTTAGGACTCCGCCGGGTCCTCGGGAATCCTGGGAATTGTGCCCGTCGCCGGTGGCGGGGGCGTGACGAACGACGGGTAGTCATTCTCGGCGGAGTATTGCAGGAATGACAAGTGGGCTTCGTACCTGTCGAGAACGTCGTTGATGACCTGTTGCTGGTTCAGGCCCATCAAGTCATAGCCCTCCGTTCCGGTCTGTGTGAACACCTCCAGTCGGAAGTACACGTCTATTTCACGTTGCACGCTGCGGCCGCCGAACATCGGAACTGGAGACTCAACAGCAGCCACCCGATAGTGGAACTGCCGGTGATCGGCCATGTTGACCACCAAGGTGTGTTCCGTGATGCCGGTTTCGGCATTGGGCGTGGCGGTAAGCCCGCCCTCGTAGCCCAGCCGCTTGAACTCGCTGGCCACATCCGCCAATGCCGGAGCCACCACCTTGTCCACAAATTGGCCAACGGACTTCTTGGAGGGATAGGAACGCACATGGGCCAGCCGCTGTCGCCAGGTCTTTTCGGGGACGTGGCCGCCGGTCGCGGCAATTGAACGCCGATGCATCACCTGCCCCTCGCGCTCGGCCCGCTCCATGCGCAGGACCTTCGAAAATGATGCCATGACCAGATAGGCGATGATCGTCACCGGCAGGGCGAAAATCAGTGTTGCGTACTCCATGGTGACCACGCCGCCGGCCATCAGCATGGCCACGGTAAGCAGCGCTGTGAGCAGGGCCCAGAAGATGCGCAGCCACTTGGCCCCATCGACCGAGGGGTCGGGAATCGAGGAAGAGAAGTTCGACATCACCATCGCCCCCGAATTGGCGCTGGTCAGGTAGAACAGCAACCCGGACAGGGTCGCCAGCCCGATCAGGAAGGGGGCGCCCGGAAACATCTCCAGCAACGCATACCAGCCGTGTTCGGGATTGTCGACGGCAAGCCTGGCAAACTCCGTATTCCCGTCCAGGACCTTTCGGAGGGCACTGTTGCCGAAAATTGAGACGATGAAAAAGTCGCACAGCACCGGCGCGGTGATGGCGGCAATGACAAACTCACGCAAGGTTCGGCCGCGGGAGATCCGGGCCAGGAAAAGCCCGACGAAGGGACCCCACGCCAACCAAAACGCCCAGAAGAACAGCGTCCAGCCCGCCATCCATTCGGCGCCGTCGGGTTCATAGGCGAACGTCGCCAGGGTGCGTTCCGGAAAGGTGAAGATGAAGCGGCCAATATTTTCAACCAGGGCATTGAGCAGAAACGAGGTCTCGCCGGTGATCAGGATGTACAGCATCATGGCTCCGGCGGCCCACAGGTTCAGCTCGGAAATGACCCGGATGCCCTTGTCCACCCCGGAGGTGCACGCCGCCACTGTCATCACGACAGCAACCACCACCAGCGCGATCTGCAGGGCCAGGCCCTCCTGCAGGCCGAAGATCCACGCAAATCCCACATTGAGCAGGACGACGCCGATGCCCATGGAGGTGGCGACCCCAAAGACGGTGCCGACCAGGGTGACGACGTCAATGACGTCGCCGAGGGCACCACGCACGCGCTTGCCCAAGAGCGGGTACAGGGCCGCGCGAATGGACAGGGGCATGCCCCAGCGGTACGAGAAATAGCCCATGGCCATGCCAAGGAGCGCATACATCGACCAGCCCGCTATGCCGTAGTGGAACATGGTCCAGACGACCGCATCCTGGGCTGCTGCGGCAGATTCCGGCGTTGCCGACGGCGGTGAAACGAACTGGGTGATCGGCCCGGTAACAGAGTAGAAGAGCATGTCGATGCCGACACCCGCGGCGAAGAGCATGGCCACCCAGGTGAAGAGGTTGTATTGGGGACGGGAGTGATCGGGCCCGAGACGGACGCTGCCTTCCTTCGACAAGGCCACCCACAAGACAAACAGCACCACCAGGGTGATGGTGAGGACGTAATACCAGCCGAGGTTGGTGGCAATCCAAGTGACCACCGTGTGCATGATGTCCTCGGCCTGCACGGGCATGGCCATGGCCCAGCCGGAGAAGGCCAGGACAATCGCAGCAGCGATGATCAACACGTGCCAGTTGACCTTGGGCCCGCGCTGCACGGCAAGTTCGGCCGGGCCCTTGACCAGCAGTTCGCTGCTCGTCATCGGTGGACGCTTGTCCTCGTTGTTTCCAGTCTTGCGCGGCTCCGTCACACCGAACCGGCTGCGCTCCACCATCTCCGGGGGCGTTTCCTTCCCCGGCTGCTCTCCATCTCCTGGAATGGCCAAAGATTTCTCCTTTACGCTGTCGGTCCACGGCCGCAGGCGACCATGGACGACGTCGGCATCGCGCCTGCCTGCGCCGGTCTGGCCGGCGTGTTGCTGCGATGCAGGTGTGACATTCAGAATCCCATGGTAGCCACTTGGACATGCCAGAAATGGAAACGTCACATCATGACGGACCAGTCCCGATCGGACGGTAGCCTTGAACGGACATCGCGGCCCGCACCTCAACACCGCAGGAAAGCAGAACCATGCCCCACTTCGACCTTGTCATCATCGGCACCGGCTCCGGCAACTCACTCCCCGGACCGGAATTCGAGCATTGGAACATTGCCATCGTCGAGGACGGCTTGTTCGGCGGCACCTGCCTGAACGTCGGCTGCATCCCCACCAAGATGTTTGTGCACCCGGCCGAGTTGGCCGACGCCGCCCGCCACGGCAACGCACTCGGGATCGACGCCCAACTGAATTCCGTTGACTGGCCCGGGATCAGGGACAGGATCTTTGGCCGCATCGACGCCATCGAGGCCGGTGGCCGCGCCTACCGCGAAGGCCCCGAGTGCCCCAACATCACGGTGTTTTCCGGGCGCGGGCGGTTTTCCGGGCACAAGGAGCTGCATGTTGAGTTGCACGACGGCGGCACCGCCGAGGTGACGGCCGACAGGTTTGTACTGGCCGCGGGTTCCCATGCGGTGGTCCCCGGATTGCCGGGCCTCGCCGACAACCCGGGAACCGATGGCGGTCTGGTGCCCGGTGCCGGCGCTCCGGATTCCTCCGGCGGCGCACCCTTCCACACCTCTGACACGATCATGCGCCTGGCGGAACTTCCCGCCAGCATCGCCATCTTGGGCGGCGGGTACATTGCCGCCGAGTTCGCGCATGTGTTCTCCTCCTTTGGCGTGCATGTCACCCAGATCGCCCGCGGGAAAAGGCTGCTCAAGTCCCAGGACACCGATGTCTCCGTCCAGTACACCAAGGAAGCCGAGGAGCGTTACACGGTCCTGCTCAACACCAAGGTGCGCGGCGTCGCGACCTCAGCAGCCGGCGTCGAGCTTCAGCTGGACGGGCCCGACGGGCCGGACACCCTCACGGCGGAGGTGTTCCTGGTGGCCACCGGGCGCAAGCCCAACGGGGCGGGCCTGGACGTGGAAAAGACCGGTGTGGGCCTGGACGGCCACGGCCGCGTGGTGGTTGATGAATTCCAGCGGACCGCCGTGGACGGCATTTACGCACTGGGCGACATTTCCTCCCACCACCAGCTCAAGCATGTGGCCAACCATGAGGCCAAGGTGGTCAAACACAACCTGGCCAACCCGGACGCGCCCATCAGCTCCGACCACCGTTTCGTGCCGGCCGCCGTGTTCACCGACCCGCAGATCGCCTCGGTCGGCATCACCGAGGCCCACGCAGTCAAGGCCGGCATCCCCCACGCCGTCAAGGTGCAAAAATATGCCGACATCGCCGCCGGATGGGCCCGGGAGGACAGCGGTCATTTCCTGAAGGTGCTGGCCGATCCCGCCACGGGCCTGCTGTTGGGCGCGCACGTCATCGGGCCGGAGGCGGCCACAGTGATCCAGCCGCTGATCCAGGCCATGCATTTTGGGCAGTCCGCCCACGACGTCGCCAACAACCAGTACTGGATCCACCCGGCCCTGTCCGAGCTGGTCGAAAACGCGCTGCTGGGCCTGCCGGAACCGCGCCCCGCCGGCTAGACACAGGCGCCGGCCCAACAGCAGCCACGGCTTCGGCCGTTCCTCACTGCTCGGCCGGCGTCCCGCTTTCGGCGCGGCGCAGCAGATGGTCGCGGATGGCGGTCCGCCCAGCCAGTGCCGCCGCGGTCTTGAACTCCCCAACCGCCTCCGCAGTCCGCCCCGCCCGGACCAGCAGCTCGGCCCGGGCCGCATGAAACGGCTGGAAACGGTCGACGGCGGCACGCACCTCAGGCGTGTCGGTGGCAGCAATGGCGTCGATCGCCGCGAGCCCCGCGGCGGGCGTGTCCGTCCTGCCAATGACGGCGGCCAGGGCGACGCGGGCACCAAGCGTGGGTGCCACCTCGACCAGCGCCGTGTACAGGATTCGCAGGGCAGCCCAGTCCGTGCGCAGTGTCCTGGCCCGCTCGCAATGCACGGCCTGGATGGCCGCTTCCAGCTCGAAGCGGCCGGGGCTGGAACCCGGACGCCGGCTCGGACCTGAACTGGCTTCGCTGGACTCCCGTCCCCTGCACTCCCGCCCGGCGGACTCCCGCCCGCCGGGCTTGGCTTCGCGGCGACCGCCCGAGGCCGCGGCCCGGCGCAAATAGGCTCCACCCTCGGCGATGAGCCGGGCATTCCAGGACGCAGTGTCCTGATCTTCGAGAGGCACGAAGGTTACGCACTGCCCGGGCGCCCGGGCCATGGAGAGCGTGATGAGCGCGGCGAGCCCCCACGGTTCGGGCTCGGTCCGCAGCAGGCGGGCGAGGGTCAAGGCCAGGTATTGCGCTTCGCCGCTGAGGTCGTGGGCGCTGGCGTCGTCGGCGTCAAGGTTCTCGCCCCTGACGTCGTCTGTGCTGAGGTCTTCGGTCCTGGGTTCCTCGGCGCCAGGACCTTCAGGGCTGGGCTGCCCGTGTTCGGAACCCCATGTCTCCGCACCCTCCTCTTCCTGGCATGCGATGGCGTAGCAGCCGTAAATGGCTTCCAGCACGGGAGTGAGCCGCCCGGCAAGCGCCGTCCGGTCCGGAACCACAAAGGGAATGCGTGCTTCCTTGATCCGCTTCTTGGCCCGCACCAGTCGTTGCGCCATCGCCGGGGCAGGGAGCGCGAAGGCGGCGGCAATGCGGGCCGCATCGAACCCCAGGACGGTTTGCAGCATCAGCGGCGTGCGTATGCCAGGGTCGATGGCCGGATGGGCACAGACGAAAAGCAGTTCAAGGCGTTTGTCGCCGACGGCCTCCACATCAATGTCGTCGAAGGCCAGCACGGCGTCACCTCCCTGCCGGGACGCAGCCTCCAACGGGGCGGACGTCCGGTGGAACGCCGACTTCCAGGCATCACGTTGACGGTTCCGCGCAACTGTGAGCAGCCAGGCCTCAGGGTTTCGGGGCACGCCGGAGCCGGGCCAGGTGGTGAGTGCCTGCTCGAATGCGGCCGACAGGGAGTCTTCAGCCAGCGAAAGGTCCCCGGTGGG
>NZ_JBQSVT010000039.1:0-36312 GCF_052376555.1 Specibacter sp. AOP5-B1-6 | reverse complement strand
CACAAACGACCCCCGAACAACCTCAAGTGCGACTATTTTTCCCAGGGGGCCTTGAAAGGAAAATACTTTTCCAGAAAATCAACGACTTGTTCGCGGCGTTGCGTGGATGTTGCGTCTCCGGAACTGCCGTCGTTGAGACACAGGAAGTCGTTGTTTCGTTGGGCCAGGACCCGGTCAAGCGACACCAGTCCCGCCGTGCTGGCGGTGTCCACATAAACGCCCCGGGCGTCCTTGTGCATTACGGCCCGCCCCGTCAGGAGCGCGAAGTAATGGTACAGCGAGTTCGTCACTGAAATATTGTCCGCGGCCCGGAAAGTGCTGGCGGCGGTGGCCGCAAACTCCGATTCAAATTCCTGTTCCAGTTCGGCCAGAACCGACCTGCGCAACGGTGCTGCGCTGTGTTCCAGATGATGGGTTGTAAACGCCCCAAAACGCTCCCACAGCAGGCGCCGGTTCACCCTGGCGGAATTCTCAAAACCGCTGCGGACCACTTCGCTTTCGCCCAGCCCAATACGGTTGGGCGAGAGCATGAAACGAGTGATGCCACCGGCCGTGAAGAACAATTCAGGTGACAGCGGCCGAGCAAAAAACATGTCGTCGTTGGAATACAGAAAATGCTCGGACAGCCCGGCAATGTGGTGGAGCTGCGATTCCACGGCCATGGAGTTGTGGGTTGGCAGAACCGACGGATCGGCAAAATGTTCGTGGCTGCGGACCAGACTGACTTTGGGATGGTCGGCCAGCCACCCGGGAGCCGGGGAGTCGGTGGCAATGTAGATGTGCCTGATCCACGGCGCGAACATATGCACCGAACGCAGGGCATATTTAAGTTCGTCCACCTGGCGGAACCGTGATTCGTGATCGTCACCTTCGCCCAGTAGGGCGCCGGCCTCAAGCTCGCGCCGGGCTGCCTGGTAACCGGCAGAGCTCCCATCGACCCAGGAAAACACCATGTCAATGTCAAAGCGGATGTCAAAGACATGGTCGATGAACATGTTCTCAATCGTTGGCCAGCGCTGCCCATAAAGATCCACCGTGCTGTGCGTGGCATCCCGGCGGTCAACGCTGCGCCGGGTGAGCGAGTTTTCCAACGGCAGGTCAATGTGTGTGTCGGTGAAGGACCACAGCTCGATCTGCACACCCCAGGCTGCGCCGTAGTGCAGCCCACCCTTCGGTTCAACGCGGGGGCGGAAGAGTCGGACGATCCTGGTTCGGCTGGAGGCGGCCAACGATCCATCGGCAATCAGGACAGTGGACTTTTTGGTGTCGACGCTGCGGGCATGGAACGGCTCATTGGCGAAAGCTCCGGCCAGCGCCCCTTCAAGTTGCTCGCGCAGGGAGCTGTCGATGGCCAGCACGGGGCGTTCATCGTTGCCGCGCACCAGCAGGTACTCAATGGCGCATGCATCCAAAACATGCCGCACAGCCAGGAGGTCGGCAACCATCGCCTCGCGGGGAGTCAGCGGTCCACTGTTGGTGGCGCCATTGACAAGTGCCAGCCGTCCGTCGTGAAGCACGACGTCGTCCCGGGCAAGAATCGCTGTTGCACGCGGCGTCAGGGGCTGGTTCTTTTTGCTGGAGCCGGCTTGGCGGGGTGTTGCCGTGGCGGGGTCGGCGCCGTGCAGGGTGGACAAGGCTGACTCCCGGGAGTTGAAGGGGCAGGCCGGCGCGGCCGGCCCACCCCGAGCTTACCGCGCGGGCACCTGCCCCAGCCTGAACAAGCGGTCCGGGTCAAACTGTCCCGCCAGGGCAGTCAGCCTCTCCAGCACCGGGGCCGTGTAGCTTGCGGCAAATCCGGCATTGCCTGTGCCCGCCGAGAAGTTGGGCAAGGTGCCGCCATATGCCCACGGCGACATATGTGCCTGCAGTCCGGACGAGTGCTCGCTGATCCGCGGCAGCTCCGGCGGTCCGGCCACCCCCACCGTGTACAGCGAAAACCCGGCTTCCCGGTGGCTCACGGCGCTGGGCACCTCCGGTTCTTGTCCCAGCAATCCGCCAAGCTGCCGGATTTCCACCATCAGCTGCGGTGATGCGCTGTCAGGTCCGGCCACCTCGAGCAGGGCGTCGGCCGCTGCTGTGCTGAAATCCGTCAGGAGCGTTGAACCTTCGGCGGCCGGGAGTGCATCCTCGGGGTCGGCATGCACCAGAGCGATCATTGACGAGGGCATGAGTCCCACGGTATCCATGAGCGGCACCCCAGCCGAGCGCATCGGCGAAAGCCAGCTGGCGCCGTCGTCCGCGTTTCCAGTGAAAACGTAACGGACGGCGACGGTGAACTGTCCGGCCAGCGGTTCGGGCACGCCGGGCATGGGCGGAAGCTGCATCAACGCAATCGAGGTGGTGGCGGCGAGGGGCAGGGTGGGACACCACTGGGCCCAGGCGCGCAGGACCGTTTCCACGTCCGCGGTGCCAAAGTACAGTGCCCCGGCGTAGATGCGCGGCAGTGCCAGCAGCTCAAATTCCAGCGCGGTGATGATGCCCAGCGAACCCTTGCCGCCGCGCAGGCCCCAGAACAAATCCGGTTCGGAGTCGGCTGTGACATGGCGCAGCACGCCGTCGCCGGTCACCACGTCCATGGAGACCACCTTGTCGGAGGCGGCACCAAACGTCCGTGCCATGGGGCCGATGCCACCGCCGCTGGTGTAGCCGGCCACGCTGACGCCGGGAGAGGACCCGCACAGCGCGGCCAGGCCGGGGCCCTCGCAGGCGGAGAGGACCGCTTTCCACGCGACGCCGGCGCCTGTGCGGGCCGTGCCCGCGCCGTCCCCGGATGCGTCGACGGTGCACTCATCAAGTGCTCCGGTGTGGATGAGCAGCGCCCCTGCCATGTCGGTGGCAATGCCGTGTCCCGTGGCTTGGACGGTCACGGGCATGGCGTTGGCGGCGGCGAAATTCAGCGCTTCCACCACGTCCTGGGCATTCGCGGCCGCCACTACGGCGGCAGGATGTGTGGCCACTGCCGTGTTCCATGGCGTGGCCAGCTCGGCGTACCTGGGCTCCCCGGGTTCATGCAAGGAGCCGGACAGTGCCCGGCGCAACGACGAAAGGTCCGGCTGTGGCCCCGATCTTCCTTGCCTATGGTCCGGGGCGGGCCTGTCTGCTGCTTCCATGATGTCCTCCGGGGCGTGTCTGCTGCTCAGGGCGAGGACCCCCAGAAGGCCTTTGTCCAAGCCTGCCACCGCGGAGCGTTTCTGACTAGGGCTGGGTCAGCCGAAAGTTCACCGCTTCCTGTTCGTCGTCGTGGGTTGGGCGGCATCTGTTCCCCGGGTCTGTTCGCAGGGTGCCGCCGACGGCGTGGCGGGACTCAGCTTGTCCGCGTCTGGCGCTTGCGATGGAACAGCAGCGCCACGGCAATGCCTGCCAGCCAGACGTCCTTTGCCATGGCCGTGCCCGCCGGTGTCGGACGGACGCTGCCGGGCTCGGTCATGCCCGGAGCCTTGAGGTAGGTGGCCAGCACTCCTGCGGAAAACACGCCGAGGGCCATTCCCGCCAAGCGGCTGGGGATGAACGGGGTCAGGATCAGGGAGCCCAGCGCAATCTCGGAAAAGCTCAAACCGCTGCCGAACTGTTCGGGCGTCAGCTTCGCCGCCTGGGGGATGACCCGTTGCGCAGAAGACTGCAGTCCCGCAGCTTGTTCCTCGGTGAGGCTGAGTTTGCCAATCCCGGTGTTGAGTATGAAGGCTCCGGAAACAAGTCGAAGTGCTGTGTTGCTGATGCTGAATCCCATGGTGGTCTCCTGACCGTGTGTGTACGCGTCCCGTCGCGGCGCGTGTGGTTTCAGCCTAGGGTTGTCGGCCCCGTGTGGCTAGTGGCACGTCTCGGAAGGCACAGACGGGGCAGGCGGGGCGGGAGGCGGCCTTTTGGGCAATGCTGATTCGAAACAGCAGTTGATGCACTTTTTCCTCGGGCAAAGCCGCGTTATCTGCTGTTTGGATTGGGCAATGCTGCCAGCCGATGAAAAGAGACGGCGTTTGCGCAAAAAGCGGGTCGCAGACCACCCGCCGAATGCGCAAACGCCGTCCCTTGTGGAATCGGCGGACGCGCCCGGGCACTTCGGCCGGCGCCGGACATGGCGTGGTTCGAAGATGGGAGATTGACATCTGTGATGTTCCCCACCTAAGGTCTCTCCTAATGGGACAGCGCTTTCCCGGCAGTGTTTCCGGGTGGCGGGGGCATCAACAGTCCTCACGATGAAGTAAGGGTTTTAAGTAATGGAACTTGCGAGCGAGGTAAAGAAGCCGCCGGTGGATGATGCCGGCAAGCCGACGCCCACGGCACCACGCCTGAGGAAACCGTCCAGGGCTTTCGGCTGGCTGGTTGAACTGTGGCGGCCCGCGGTGTTTGTCGCCATCTTGTTTGTCGCTTGGTGGGTTGTCACTGCAAACGGCTGGGTTGCGCCGTACATTCTGCCCAGCCCGGGGGACACATGGGACGCACTGGCGAATAACGCAGTCTACCTGGGCGGTCACACCTGGGTCACGACCGTGGAAACTGTCATTGGTTTCGCCATCGCCGTCGTTGTCGGCGAATTGGTGGCGGTCATGATGATTTATTCCAAAACTGTCGAAAAGACGGCGTATCCGCTGATCCTTTTCGCCCAGGTGATCCCCAAGATCGCCGTGGCCCCCTTGTTTGTGGTGTGGCTGGGTTTCGGCATGGAACCCAAAATTGTGGTTGCTGTCCTCATGGCGTTCTTCCCCATTGTCGTTTCGGGCATGGCCGGATTGAAGTCCGTTGACCCGGAAATTTTGGAGCTGACCTCCACCATGGGTGCAAGCTCCATCAAGACCTTCCTGAAGGTCCGCCTGCCAGCGTCATTGCCGCAGCTTTTCTCGGGTTTGAAGATTGCTGCCACCCTTGCCGTCACCGGTGCCGTGGTCGGTGAGTTTGTGGGAGCCAACGAAGGCTTGGGATATGTGATCCTCCAAGCCAACGGAAACATCGACACGGCGATGCTCTTCGCAGCGTTGATCATCATGTCCCTTATGGGTGTGCTGCTCTTCGCCCTGATTCAAATTGCCGAGTGGTTCCTGATCCCGTGGCACTCGTCGCGGCGCATCACGGGCTCCGCCGCAACCGCAGCCTGACCACCGGCACAACATTTCACCAGTAGTTCAACGTTGCACCACCAAAGGCCACCATCGGCCAAGCGCCACGATCGGGAGAAAATCATGAATGTTTCACGTCGGTCCGTACTGACCGCTTCGCTGGCTGCCGCGGCGGCACTGGGGCTTGCCGCTTGCGGTGGCAACGATGCCGCCAAAACAGAGCCGGGCGCCGAAGGCACCACCGCGGCGACACTGATGCTCAACTGGTACCCCTACGGTGAGCACGCTGCCCTGTATTACGGGGTGGAGAAAGGCATCTTCAAGAAGCACGGCATTGACCTGACCATCAAGGCCGGCCAGGGATCCACCAAGACTGTGCAGGCCGCAGGCCAGGACCAGGTCGACTTTGGCTGGGCCGACACCCCCGCGCTGCTGGCCAACATTGACAAGGGGGTGAAGGTTAAGAGCATTGGCGTTTTCCTGCAGACAACGCCATCCGCGGTGCAGGTCTTCACCGAATCCGGCATCAAGGTGCCCGCTGACCTGAAGGGCAAGACCATTGCCGTGTCCGCCGGTGACGCCCCGACCACCACATTCCCGATCTTCCTGAAGGCGGCCGGGCTGGAAGAGGGCGACGTCAAGCAGCAAAACCTTGATGCGGCCGGCAAAATGGCGGCTCTGTTGTCCAACAAGGTTGACGGCCTGATTGGCTTTGCCCATGACCAAGGCCCCACGATTGCAGCCAAGAGCGGCAAGGAAATGACCTACCTGCGCTACTCGGATGCCGGCGTGAACTTCTACTCCAACGGTTTGGTTGCCTCCGACGGTTTCCTGGAGAAGAACGCGGACCTGGCCACAGCCATGGTCGCGGCGGTCTCCGAATCCTTCGAAGAGGCAATCAAGAACCCCGAAGATGCTGCCAAGTCGATGGACGGCAAGGATCCGCAGATCCCCGCCCAGGAAGTCGTCATCGAACAGTGGAACCAAACCATCAAGCTGCTCACGACCCCGAACACCGAGGGCAAAAAGCCGGGCGTCAATGCGGATGAGGACTGGGATGCCACCATCAAGACCCTGGCCGACGCCGGATTGCTTGAATCCGAGGGGGAGACCAGCAAGTACTTCAACGCAGCATTCGCACCTAAGTAGGGATCTGACATGACAGTACTGTCACCGGAGAAATCCAAGACTCATTTGGAACCCGTGGTTGAAATTGAGCACCTCAACGTCACCTTCTCTTCCAAGCGGGGGCACAGCGTAGTCGCGGTGGGCGATGCCTCACTGACCATTGGGCAAGGCGAATTTGTTTCCATCGCCGGACCTTCCGGTTGCGGAAAATCGACGTTGCTCAAGGTCGTGGCCGGCCTGACCCGGGCAACGCGCGGCTCGGTCAAGCTGCGTGGATCCGAGGTGACGGGCCCGCGGCAGGACATCGGGTACGTGTTCCAGCGCGCCGCCCTGCTTGAATGGCGGAACGTGCGGGCAAACATCCTGTTGCAGGCTGAAATGCGCGGCATGGATCGCACCAAGGCCAATCAGCGGGCGGACGAACTGATAGCCATGACGGGGCTGACGGGCTTTGAAAAGTCGCTTCCGCATGAACTTTCGGGCGGCATGCAACAGCGCGTGTCCCTGTGCCGGGCGCTGCTGCACGAGCCGGATGTGCTGTTGATGGATGAACCGTTTGGGGCGCTCGACGCCTTGACCCGCGAGAAGATGAACATCGAACTGCACCGCATCTGGCGGGAGACCGGCACGACTGTCATCTTGGTGACGCACTCGGTTTCCGAGGCCATTTACCTGGCCAACAGGGTGGTCGTCATGAGCCCGCGGCCGGGCCGGATCCAGGAGATCATCGACGTCCCGTTCGGCAACGACAGGGACTTTGGTGAAACGCTGGCGCTGCCTGAGTTCGCTGAGATCTCAAGCAGGGTGCGGGACCTCCTGGGAGCAACGCACGCGGAAGACTAGCCACTAACGCATCAACGTCCGACGGCGTCCGGCACACCTTGGTGGGCCGGACGCCGTCGGACGTTGCAACTGCAGGCAGGAAGGATGCCAAAACCCCCGGACCCGCCGCGCCCGCAGTTTGGGCTTCAGTCCCGCGGTCCGAGAGTGGCGGCGAGGCCCGCGATCATCGCCGTCAGGCCCAGGGTGAAGGCAGCGTCTGCGTCATTGCGCGGCTCGCGGTCCACGGCGGGGCCTGCGGCAGCTTCCGCGCCGGCTCCCGAACCGGACTGCCCCCGGCGGGCGACAGCGTCACTGAAATTTGGTGCCTCGGGTGCACGCGAACCGGCGTCGAAAATATCCGCCGGGGCGTTCACATCGTAGGCGGATCCGTAGATAAACGACTCGAGGGCCACCACTGCATCAACGATGGATTCCGGCGGCCAGCCGGCGCCCAGAAAGCCATGGGTGACTGCCTCGTACATGGTGATGGTTTCAGGGGCATTGGTCACCGGCAGCAGCGCAATGACTGGAATCAGCGGCAGATGTGAGGCAAAAACGTCACGATAGGAACGCGCCCAGATGCGCACCGCGGCGTCCCACGGTTCAACGGCAAAGGCCGACACGTCAACCCGGCCCATCAGGTGGTCCTCCACCAGCAACAGCACATCCTGCTTGGAGCGCACGTGGTTGTACAGCGCGGAAGGAGCCACATTCAATGATTTGGCCAGCGCCGCCATGGTCAGCCCCTTGTAGCCGTCGTGGCTGACAAGCTTTAGCGCCGCCTTGGTGATCCGGGCGGAACTGAGCAGTGCCTGCGGCGGGCGGCCTGCCCGGCGTCGCACTTGTCTGGGCGCTTCTGCGGGTGACGCCAATGCTCGCACTCCTTGTTCCGGCCCCGGCGGGCACAAATTTATTCGCCCACCTCTTTACGAAGGGTGGTGATGTCAGTTACAGTCTATTCTAAATGAACGGCATTCATTTAGTGAAGGGCACCACAGGCGCTTCGCAGGAGAGGGACACATGACATCCGCAGCAACCCACGCAGCAACCCCAACAGCGAGCACCAGCATCGACCGCGACGTCGTCATCATCGGCGCCGGACCGTCGGGCATGACAGCGGCCCGTGAGCTGAAAAAGGCCGGCCTGAGCGTGGCAGTGGTCGAGGCCCGCGACCGCGTTGGCGGCCGCACCTGGTCCAACACGATCGACGGCGCTTGGCTGGAAATCGGCGGCCAGTGGGTCTCCCCGGACCAGACGGCACTCATCGGCCTGCTCGGGGAGCTCGGCTTGGACACCTACCCGCGCTACCGGGACGGCGACAGCGTCTACATTGCCCCCGACGGCACCCGCACCCGCTACACCGGTGAGATGTTCCCCGTCGACGCCGACACCGAGGTCGAGATGAACAAACTCATCGACACCCTTGACGAACTCGCCGCCGCCATGGACCCCGCCAGGCCGTGGGAACACCCGGCGGCCCGCGAACTGGACATCATCTCCTTCCACCACTGGCTGCGCGAACAGTCCGGCAACGAGGAAGCCTGCAACAACATCGGCCTGTTCATCGCCGGCGGCATGCTGACCAAGCCCGCCCACGCGTTCTCCGCACTGCAGGCCGTGCTCATGGCCTCCTCCGCCGGCTCCTTCACCAACCTCGTGGACGACAACTTCATCCTCGACAAGCGCGTGGTTGGCGGCATGCAGGGCGTCTCCCTTGCCATCGCCGCCGAGCTGGGCGGGGACGTCTTCCTGAACTCCCCGGCCCGCACCGTCCGCTGGACAGAGAACGACGGCGGTTACGTCGCCACCGTGATTGCCGACGGCGTCACCGTGACGGCCAAGCGTGTGGTCATGGCAGTCCCGCCGAACCTGTACAGCCGGGTATCCTTTGACCCGCCCTTGCCGCGCCGCCAGCACCAGATGCACCAGCACCAGTCGCTGGGCTTTGTCATCAAGGTCCATGCCGTCTACGAGACGCCGTTCTGGCGCGAAGACGGGCTCTCCGGCACCGGCTTCAGCGCCTCCTCGCTGGTGCAGGAGGTGTACGACAACACGAACCATGAGGACCCCCGCGGGACCCTGGTGGGCTTTATCTCCGACGAAAAGGCCGACTACGCCTTCACCCTCACTGCCGAGCAGCGCCAGAAGGAGATCACGGCATCGCTCGCCGAATTCCTTGGCGACGCCGCCGCCGAACCGGTGGTCTACTACGAATCCGACTGGGGCTCGGAGGAGTGGACCCGCGGCGCCTACGCCGCCAGCTACGACCTGGGCGGCCTGCACCGCTACTCGGCCGACCAGCTCACCCCCGTGGGACCCATCCACTGGTCCTGCTCCGATTTGGCCGCCGAAGGCTACCAGCACGTTGACGGCGCGGTCCGCATGGGCCAGTTCACCGCCGCCAAGCTCATCGCCGAGCTGGCGTAACAAGCCCGACCAGCAATTCCCCCGACCAGCAGTTCCCCCGACAACGACGTCCTGAGGAGGACCCTTATGCGGTATGTAGTTGGATATGCAGCCAACGCCCGTGGCGGCGACGCCGTCAACCTGGCAGTGGCGTTGGCCCGCCGCCAGGGCGCCACCCTGGACCTGGTCATGGTGATGCCCCAGGATTCGCCCTACAACGGGGTCTATCCGCCCGTGGCCGGCTTCGGCGACATCCTGGCCAGGCAGGTGTCGGAATGGCTCGACGAGGGTCTGGCCCTCATTCCCGACGACGTGCAGGCACAGGCGCACATCCGCCGCGGCGAATCCGAGGCCGAAGCGCTCATTGCGGCAGCCGAGGAACTTGGCGCCGTGCTGCTCGTCATTGGGGCCAGCAGCACCGGCCTGTTCAAGCGCTTCTCCATCGGTTCGGTGGCGGGCGCGCTGCTGCACGCCTCCACCCTTCCCGTGGTTCTGGCGCCGTCGGGCTACAGCCGCACCAGGCCCATTACCCGCCTGACCTGCGCACTGGGGACCCGGGCCGGCGCCGAGGACGTGCTGCGCACCGGCATCGCCATGGCCAGGCGCCGGGAGCTGCCGCTTCGGCTGGTCTCACTGGTGGCGCTGGGCCCGGGCGAGTCGGAGGCCACGGTCCACGACGCGGAAGCGCACCTGCGCGCCGTTGCCGAAGCCAGTCAAGGCGTGGAAGCCGACGATTTCGACAAACTCCGGGTCGACGTCGTCGTTGGGCATGGCCGCTCCATTGAAGACGCCGTGGACGCGCTCGACTGGAAAAAGGGCGAGATTCTGCTCATCGGTTCCAGCCGTTTGGCGCAAAACAAGTCCATCTTTCTCGGTGCCACCGCCAACCGCATCCTGCGCGCCCTGCCGGTGCCGATGATCGTGGTGCCGCGCAATTACGTGCCGCTGTCCGAGGAACTTTTCCACACCACGGCACTTCCCATCGTTGCGCCCGAAACCACGGAGGCACCCAAATGAGCACGCCTAAAACTGTTGAGCACGGCCTGAGCGAAAAGGGGCTGAAGGCCGGCTCCGTGGGACTGATCGGCGCCGTCGTCATCGGCATCTCCTGCATCGCACCGGCCTACACGCTGACCGCGGCCCTGGGCCCCACGGTGTCCGAGGTGGGCGTGCACCTGCCCGCCATTTTCCTGGTCGGCTTCATTCCCATGCTGCTCGTTGCCCTCGGGTACCGCGAACTGAACAATGCCATGCCCGACGCCGGAACCTCCTTCACGTGGGCAACGCGCGCCTTTGGCCCGTGGCTGGGCTGGATGGGAGGCTGGGGGCTGATTGCGGCAACCATCATTGTGCTGTCCAACCTGGCAGCCGTGGCCGTCGACTTCTTTTACCTGATGCTGGCGCAGATCTTTTCCAACCCTTCGCTGGCCGACCTGACGCGCAACCTGCCGCTGAACCTGGCCACCACCATGGTGTTCATTGCCGGTGCGTGCTGGATTTCCTACCGCGGCATGGAGACCACCAAGTCGTTCCAGTACATCCTGGTGGCGTTCCAGCTGCTGGTCCTGGGCTGGTTCGCCGTCGCCGCCTTCACCCACGTGGCCAACGGCACCGCGTTTGACGCCACCACCATCCAGGCCGACTGGTTCAACCCCTTCGCCGTGGAATCGTTCTCCCAGTTCGCGGCGGGTGTTTCCCTGTCCATCTTCATTTTCTGGGGCTGGGACGTCACGCTGACCATGAACGAGGAAACAAAAAACCCGAAGAAGACCCCGGGTCGGGCCGCCACGGTCACCATCATCGTCATTGTGCTCATCTACATGACTGTTTCGCTGGCCACCCTGTCCTTCGCCGGCATCGGCACCACGGGGCTGGGCGCCGGAAACCCGGAAAACCAGGCAAGCATCTTTGCCGTCCTGGCCGGACCCGTCATGGGGCCGTTCGCGATTCTGATGTCGCTGGCCATTCTGAGTTCCTCGGCTGCATCGCTGCAGTCCACGTTTGTTTCACCGGCCAGGACCCTGCTGTCCATGGGCCACTACCGCGCCCTGCCAAAGAGCTTCGGAAAGATCAGCCCCACGCACAAGTCACCGGGCTACGCCACGGTTGCGGCCGCCATCGCCGCAGCCGGCTTCTACATCATCACCAGGACCCTGTCCGAGAATGCCCTGTGGGACACCATCACGGCACTTGGCATGATGATCTGCTTCTACTACGGCATCACGGCGCTGGCCTGCGTCTGGTACTTCCGTGCCGAGGCGTTCCACGGAGTCAAGAACTTCCTTTTCAAGTTCCTTGCCCCGCTGGTGGGCGGCGTGATCCTGCTGGTCATGTTCTGCAAGACCGCCTACGACTCCATGGACCCGGATTACGGCTCAGGATCCAACATTGGCGGGCTCGGCCTAGTGTTCATCCTCGGCGCCGGCGTGATCGCGCTCGGCGCTGTGCTGATGTTCCTCATGTACCGGCGCCACCCGGAGTTCTTCAAGGGCGAGGTCCTCAGCAAGGCCAGCCAGCCCTACAACCCCTGACCGGTGTGAGGGCCGCGAGGGCAGCGTGCGAAAAGGGACGGCGTTTGCGCAAATGGCGAGTCGTGGACCACCCGCCGAATGCGCAAACGCCGTCCCTTTTGGAATCAGCGGACGCGCTCTACCTCTTCGGGCGGCGTGCCGCCTCGCGCTCCTTCGCCAGCTTGGCCTCGGCGCGGGCCTTGGCGTGGACTGCGCGCTCCTCAACGAGCCACGCGGGTGGAGCCTGCAGCAGCGTCGTGATGTCCGCCGTCGTCAGTGCCTCGGTGATGTTTGAGCGGTTCAGCCCGCCAATGGAGATGTTGAGCTTCTGCGCAATTACGGGGCGCGGGTGGGGTCCGCTGCGGCGCAATTCTTCAAGCCAGGCCGGAGGATTCTCCTGCAGAACCTTGAATTCCTCCCGGCTGATCGCATTCTCTTGGAATTCTGCGGGGGCTGCGGGCAGGTGGATGCCCAGCTTCTTGGCCGCGGTGGCGGATTTCATGGCTTGGGGTGACGGTTCAATGCTCATACAACCAAGGGTACCGGTGGCGATGCGGTACTTTAGGGGAAAACGGTGCGTTAGGGTAAACAAGTGCCTGAATCCCGCGAACTTACAGTGACCTTTGTCCCGGGTGTGACCCCCGGAAAGTGGATCCACCGCTGGCAGGAGCGCATGCCCGGCGTGCCCCTGGTCTCCACGCCGGTCCCGGAAACGCGCCAGCTCGATGCCGTGCACGCCGGTGAAGTCGACATGGCGTTCGTGCGCCTGCCCGTGGACAAGACCGGGCTCCACGTGATTCCGCTTTACAGCGAGCTTTCGGTGGTGGTGGCGCCCAAGGACCACCCCATCGCGGCCTTCGACGAGCTTGACGTGGCTGATCTCGCCGACGAATACCTGCTCGCCGACCCGGACGATTTCCCGGAGTGGCGCGATATTTCCACCGAAATTGCGGCGGGCACCCGCAAGCCGCTGCCGCCCATGGGCTCCATCGAGGAAGCGCTCGACCTGGTCGAGGCCGGACTCGGAATTTTGATCCTGCCCATGTCCGTCGGCAGGCATTACAGCCGCAAAACGCTGCGCTCGCGGCTGCTGCACGGCGTCGCGGAGACCAGCATCGCACTGGCCTGGGTGGATACGGTCCAACCGCTGCCGGACGAGGACGAAGCCGTCATCCAGGAATTCATCGGCGTGGTCCGCGGCCGCAGCGCCAACAGCTCCCGCCAGCCGTCAGTTCAGGCGAAGCAGGACGCGGCCCCCAAGAAGGGTGCCAAGGCTGCTAAAAGTTCGACGGCGGCACGCGCCGGTGCGGCCAAGGGCAAGCCGGGTGCTGCGAAGGCAGGCGGCGGAAACCTGCGCGGCGGCGGTCGCCCCGGCGGCAAGGCCCGGGCGCAAAAGCGCGGCCGGCACTGACCGTCCCGTCCCACACAAATCTGGCCCGCAGTTGTGGCTGCAACATCAACTCAATACGGTTGAATCTACAGCCACAAGTGCGGGCCAGTTCGTAAGTGGAGGCTACTTGGAGGCGGCTTCCTGCTGCTGCTTCTGCTTGTTCACAATGACCTTGACGTCGCCGAGGTCGCTGATGACGCGGGCCAGCGACTTCTTGGACGTCGGCCACTGGGTGCCCTTGAAGCGTGTGGCGTCGGGACCTTCCCAGCGAACCGACTGGGCCTTGCCATCCAAGGTCGTCATGACCTGGGTGATCTGGTCAATCGCCGTGCCGAGCTTTGAGACCAAATCGGCCATGTCCTGGGGATCGTTACCGAGCATACCGGCCATGATGCACATCCTTAGCTAGAAATTTGCGGCCTTGCCGCTTCTGATTCACTGCGTCCGGGAAGATCCGGCCGAGCGATTACCTAAAATCTATCCCGGCACCGCCAGCCCCGTCGATGGGGTGGGCTACCCATGCAGTTGTACCCATGCCGCCGGCCATGCTTCACGCCGCAAAATTCCAAAATCCCGTCCCGGAACGCGTGCCATTCCGGCGTCGATCATTGACAGGGCAAATGCACCGTGCCATATTGACGGCAATGGGCCGGGACCAGCCCAAGCCAGAGCTTGTCAGCTCAAAGGAGAGACGACTGTGAAAGCGGCATTGTGGGAAATTGAAACCTTTGATTATCACACGGCGGGTGAGCCATTCAGGATTGTGCCGGCCCTGCCCTTCATCATTGAAGGGGACACGGCGCTTGAACGGCGCGAGCATGCCATGGCCGGGGATGCCGACAAAATAAGGAAACTGCTGGTCAACGAGCCGCGCGGGCACGCCGACATGTATGGCGGTTTTGTGGTGCCGCCGAATGACCCCGGCGCCCATTTCGGGGCGTTGTTTTGGCACCGTGAAGGATTCTCCACCGTCTGCGACCACGGCACCATGGCGCTGGGAACCTGGGCGGTCCGCAGCGGTCTTGTCCGTGCGCCGGACGACGGCGAGACTGACGTTGTGATCGACATTCCTTCGGGTCGCGTCACGGCCCGGGTGACGATGGACGAAGGCAAGATCAGGGACGTGGCCTTCCATAACGTGCCCTCCTATGTGGTGGCTCGGGACATTGAGGTCAAGACGGCCGCCTTTGGCCGCCTGCGCGTTGACCTGGCCTGGAGCGGGGCGCTGTACGCCTCAATTCCCGCCGCTGCCGCAGGACTGGAGGTCACGCCGTCGAACTTGGCAAAGGTGGTTGCCGCCGGGCACCAGGTGGCGGCCGGGCTGGCGGACCATCCGGCCGCGCACCACCCTGCGGGCACCCGGCTGGAGGGAATTTTCGGGGCAATTTTCCACGAGCCCATGAAGCATTCGGGCCCGGGACTGGCCCAGCGCAATGTGAGTGTTTTCGCCGACGGCCAGGTGGACAGGTCACCCAGCGGTTCCGGGAGTGCCGCGCGCGTGGCGTTGCTCAGTGATTCGGGGGAACTGGCCGACGGCGAGGCGCTTGAGCACTATTCAATTATTGATTCGCACTTTTCCGCCCGGGCGGTTGACACGGTGGGCGGGCCCGACGGCGGCCTGGTGGTGGAGGTCAGCGGCCGAGCATTCCCGGTCGGTGAAGGAAAATTCACGCTGGACGCCGACGACGATCTGGGACTGGGATTTGTCCTGCGGTGAGATGTCCCGCAGTGAGCAGAGCCCGGGGTGTGCCGTGTCGGGGAAGCGGCGGATCGTGCAACACGGAGAAAACTGGGACGATTGGTCAATGAACACTTTCAGCTGCCCCCTGCCGGAAATGCACGCTCCGGATTGCAGTGGCACCGGTGCTGTGGCGCCGCGGCAGCGGCGGCCCTGAGATGCGCACGGCGAAGAGCGGTGCCACGCTAAAATCCACCGTTGCAGGAGTGTTGAGGGTCGGCAGCTCCCCGCTTCCGCTGTGGGTGTCTTTTCTCATGATTGTCTTTGTCACGGTGTCGGCTGTTGACGACGTCCGCCTGTTTATCGTGACTGGCCAGGACGGGAGCTTCCCCTGGTGGCCGTTCGCCAGCACAGTAACGTATTGGGCGGTGTGGATGAGCCTGGCCTTCCGGCCACAGCTGACGGCCATCGTCTTCGCGGTAATGCTGGCGGCCATGTACCCGAGCACGCAGCCGGCCGGGGCGCTGCTGCTGGCTTTTGGGGCCCTCGCCGTTGCCGCGTACCGAGTCTCAACCCGCAGCCTGGCCGCAGTAGTTGCTTGTTTTCTGGTGTGGCAGATTGTCTGGGTGCTTGGGGTATCCGAGCTCAACCGTGCAGTGCTGTGGGGGTATGTGCTTGTCACCTTGCTGCTCGCCACCCCCGGCTTGGCACTTAAGTTGTTGCGGGAAAAGGCCATCCGGGCCGAGCGCGACCAAAGGGCAGCCGAGGAAACGGCGGCCGCGGCCGCCCTGGAACAACGCACCGAGCTGGCCAGGGAGCTGCATGACGTTGTCACCCACGGACTGACGATGATTGCGGTGCAGGCAAATCTGGGCACGATCTCCACGGACGGGGCTGAGCAGCACCGGGCGTTGACGGAGATTGGGGCGATGTCACGGAGCTCGCTGGACGACCTCAGGCGGCTGCTGCAAACCATGCGGACCGACGAGATTCCAGCAACGGGCCTGCACGGGGCGGAACCCAGTGTTTCACCGAACCCAGCCTGCATAGACCTGGCGCAAAGTGTTGCAGACTCGCAGAAAAGGCTCAACGCGCTGGGCGTTCCCACCCGCGTCACCACGTCCGGAGACCTGGACCGCACGCCCAACGGGCTGCGCTCCACGGTGCTGCGGGTACTGCAGGAAAGTGCCACTAACACCGTCAAGCATGCCGGCGGGGGCAGCGAATGCACCATCTTCATGAACGTTCGGGAAGATGACATTGAGTTGATCATTCGCAATCTCATGACCCCCGGTGAGCCGCGACTGCCGATGTCAGGGACGGGCCTTGCCGGGCTGCGGGAACGGGCCTCCCGACTGGGCGGAACCCTTGACGCCGGACCGGCGGACGGATGGTGGAGCGTGCGCACAGTTCTGCCGTTCGCCGGACGCCAGACGCTCCGTTAGATTGTGCAGACAGAAACCATTCGGCGGAAATTGGCCGTTTGGCCAATTTTTGCCATTTAAGGCCCGATTTCCTCATCCGTTTGGACAGTCTTTCCCCTTGTGCATTGAATGCGAGGCCGCTCCTCCGTAGCGTCGAAAGTGCGCGGGGCGAACTACCTTGCAGGGCTAGACAAGCACTGCACACGCCCCGTCCAAGCGAAGGAGAAAGTCATGAACGAACTGCACTTGCTTGGAACCGGCCGACCGGGGCACCATGGCGGATCAAAGCCCGCAGGCATCTGGCCTTCCGGCTCGTTTTCGACGCCGCCGACGCCGACGCGTTGAGATCCGCAGGACCGGCTGGCAAATTTGCGGACAGCCACCGGGCCGGCGCCAGCGACCTTGTTTTCACAGCGCGGCAGGTGCCGCCGGGATGAACAGGGTTACGTAGACTGTCACCATGAGTGTGAACGTGGCAGCAACCGAATCGATTGATGTAGTCATCGTCGACGATGAAAAGTTCGTCCGGGGTGCACTGCGGACTTATCTGTCCCAGGCCACCGACGTGGCCGTCGTGGCTGAGGGTGAAAACGGCGAGGAAGCTGTCCGGCTCGCCCACGAACATCAGCCCGATGTGATGCTCATAGACATACAAATGCCCGTCATGGACGGAATAGCGGCGATTCGCCGCATCGTGGCGGAACTGCCGGAGATCCGGATACTTGTTGTCACAGGCCATATTTCGGACATTTACCTTAAGGCGGCACTAATTGCCGGGGCCAGCGGATACGTGGTCAAGGATGCCGAGCCGGACCGGATAGTGGCAGCTGTCAGGGAAGTCCATGCGGGGGACTGCCCGATCGATCCGGGGGTTACCCACCTGCTCGTTGCCGATGTGCGCAAGAGCCTGCCGGGCAAGCGGAAGCAATCCCAAATCGAACTTTCGGAGCGGGAGGGTGCCGTGCTGAAGCTGCTCTGCGACGGGCGCAGCAACGTCGAAATCGCGGCAGAGCTCCACCTCTCAGAGTCAACGGTCAAGTACCATTTGGTGCGCCTGGGTCGGAAGTTTGCCACCCGGGACCGGCTGCAGCTTGTCATCACCGCGCTTCGCACGGGTGTGGTGGCATAGGGCCGCAGCCTGATCAAATTCCAACGCAAGGACAGGGCTGTCCAAAAGTATAGGAAGGCAATCAGGCTCTGGCTGTATCCATGCGGTGCTAGGCACTCTATGCTGGGGAACAGCCATGCAGTGGCGATCCATAACATTAATTTGAAAGGTTCCGTCATGAAGACCCCCTTTGCATCCATGGGTGCTGCCGCAGTTCTCGCCGCCGGTTTGATTTTGGCACCCGGCTTGTCGCCGGCCCAGGCCAGCACGACAACTGCCAGTACGGCCACCAGCTCCATCAGTTCATTTGCGCCGGGCAGCGTGGCGACCACCTACGGCATGTGGTTCGTACCCTGCAACATATTCGGGTTTCGCATGTGCTGATCCCGGCGTTGACGCGCGGACTGGTCAACCAGCCATGAGCCATGCAATTACGGCACCCGCCTGAACTGTTCGGAATTCCCGGACAGTTCAGGCGGGTGCCGCTGTTTGTAGTGCTCGTGCTGCCGCCCGCGTTGCCGCCCGCCTGCCCTGCTCCGCTCGCCCCCGGGTCCTTAATTTTTGTTGAAGTCTCGCGTGATCGACCGTGCCGGAAGGGGAATGTATCGCTCGGGTCTCTTTTGTGCGGGGGTGCCGCAAAACTGTTGACACGATACGCGTGACATGTCATATTTTACTCACATATGCAGTGTGACTTACGTTGCAATCACGGTGTTCCGGGCCTAGTGGATGTTGCCTTGAAGCCGGCAAATTGTCACGTCAAAGGAGATGCAGACAATGAAACTTCGACTACCCAGGGCACTTGCTGTCGGCGCAGTGGCCGCGGCCATGCTGGCCACCTCAGGTTGCGGCGGAATCCTCGGAGGCGACGGGGACAAAACCGCCGATTCGGGACCCATCAAGATCGCCGCCGTCATTCCGATGTCCGGTTCCAGCGCACCCACAGGCGTCTACATGAAGAACGGCATGCAAATGGCCGTTGACGAGATCAACGCCAAGGGCGGTGTGTTGGGCCGCCAACTCTCACTGGATCTGGAAGACGGTGCGTGCGATCCGACTCAGGCGGCCGCGGCTGCAAACAAGGCGGTGTCGAACGGCGCCGTCATTTCCGTGGGCGGATATTGCTCTGGCGCAACCCTGCCAACCCTGCCCATTTTTGCCAAAGCCAACATTCCGATGATCATCCCGGCCGCCAACTCGCAGGAACTGGTCAACCAGAAATTGCCCAATGTGTTCATGATCAACGGCACCGGCACCCAACAGGCGGCAGCGGCGGTCAAGTTCATGACCAAGGACGGGGTCAAGAGTGTGGCCCTGGTGGATGACAACACCAGCTATTCCAAGGACATCGCCACGGAAACCAAGAAGGACCTGGAGGCCGACGGCGGCGTGAAGGTTGCGCTGGCCACCTCAGTCACCGCGGGTGAGAGCGACTATTCCTCCGCCGTGCACGACATCATGGGCGCCAACCCGGACATGTTGTACTGGACCGGCTACTACCAGGAAGGCGGGTTGATCATCAACCAGCTCAAGGCGGCCGGGTACACGGGCAAGATCATGGTGGCGGACGGCAGTGTTGACCCGTCGTTGGTGACGATTGCCGGTGCGGCCAATGCCGAGGGCGTGCTCGCCACAATGACGCAGACTCCTGACACCATCAAGGGCGCCGAGACCTGGATTGCGAATTACACCAAGGCCTTTGGCAGTGCCCCGGGACCTTATTCAACGCAGTCCTATGATGCAGTCCGGGTGGCTGCCGAAGCCATGACCCAGGCCAAGAGCACCGACGGTGACGCTGTCATCAAGGCATTGGAGGCCATTGACGGCTTTCAGATCTTCTCGGGCGCATTGAAGTTCACCCCGGAGCACACGTTGAGCAGCGGTGGCTTCCAAATCCTGGTGGTGCAGGACGGCAAGTTCGTTCTCAAGGACGCGCTGAGCTAGCGCGCCCCGCTCCCTCCCCGCCCCGCACCCCATCCGCTCCCATCCGCCCAGGCCCCATCAGTGCTGGGCTGGTGCGGGGCTGCGGCGGGCCAGGCGTGGCAACCGGCGGAACCCGGCAACGGGTCCCGCCGGTTGCATCCATCCAACCCGGAACACCACTTGCACAGCCAAGGCAGGTCAGGCATGACACAGCTCATTTGGAACGGACTATTCGTAGGTTCCTTCTACGCACTCATTGCTTTGGGCTATTCCATGGTCTACGGCATCATCAAACTCCTCAACTTCGCCCACGGCGACATTTACATGCTCGGCGCGTTCATCGGCTTCGCCATGCTGACCTCCCTGGGAGTCATTCCGGGTTCCATGTCCATCACGGCACTGCTGATAGTGCTGCTGTTGTGCATGATCGTCACCGGCGGCATCGGCGTCGGCATTGAGTACCTGGCCTACCGCCCGCTGCGGAACTCGCCGCGGCTCGCGGTGCTGATCACCGCCGTCGGCGCCTCCTTCACGCTGGAATATGGTGTCAGCGCCATTGCGGGTCCCAATCCGAAAGTCTTCCCGGTGCGGCTCCAGGGGGACAGCTTTACGGTGCTTGGCGCCCGCATTTCGGTCCCGCAGCTGGTGCTCATGGTGATCGCCGTGATGTTGATGTGGGGGCTGAACTCCTACATTCAACGCACGTCCATGGGCAGGGCCATGCGCGCTATCGCCCTGGACACCAAGGGCGCGCTGTTGATGGGCATCAACGTCAACAAGGTCATCACCTGGACGTTCTTCATCGGTTCCGCGCTCGCCGGCGCCGCCGGGGTCATGGCCGGCGCCTACTACGGCAAGATCGACTTTCTCATGGGCTTCATCATCGGCCTGAAGGCGTTCACCGCGGCGGTCATTGGCGGCATTGGCAACATCAAGGGCGCCATGCTCGGCGGCCTGCTGCTGGGCCTGCTGGAAGCGTTTGGCTCGCAGTGGCTCGGCGGGCAGTGGCGGGACGTCTTCACCTTTGGCGTCCTCATCGCCTTCCTGACCTTGAAACCCACCGGCCTGCTGGGTGAACGTGTCACGGAGCGGGTGTAGCCATGAGTGAAAACGCCGGAACCTCCGAAAACGTCGACACCTCCCGTGCCCCGCGCCGCATCGGCAAACCGGCCAGCCGCATCTCCCGGCTGTTTGAGAGCAGGCAGCTGGGGTGGGCGGCGTTCGCCATCGCGGTGCTGTTCCCGTTTGTCCTGGCCAGCAACTACGCCATGAGCATCGGCACGACGGCAGTCATTTTCATCCTGCTGGCATCGGGCCTGAACATCGTCGTCGGCTACTGCGGACTGCTTGACCTGGGCTACATCGCCTTCATGGCGGTGGGCGCCTACACCTCCGGCATCCTCTCCAAGGCGTGGGAACTGCCCATCCTGTTCACCATTCCGGCCGTCATTCTCATGTGCATCCTGGCCGGGTTGATCATCGGCGGGCCAACACTGCGCCTGCGCAGCGACTACCTCGCCATCGTCACCCTCGGCTTTGGCGAGATCATCCGCCTGACGGCCAACAACCTCACCTCGCTCACCGGCGGCCCGTCGGGCATTTACGGCATCCCCGGCGTCGCCCTCTTCGGCCTGGACCTGTCCGCGCCGGTCCCGTTCTACTACTTCTGCGTCGTGCTTGTCAGCCTGCTCGTGCTTGGCTCGGCCCGGTTGGGCAAGTCGCGGCTGGGCCGGGCCTGGCGCTTTGTCCGCGAGGACGAGGATGCCGCCGAGGCCATGGGCATTCACACCTACAAGGTCAAGCTGGCCGCGTACATCTTCGGCGCCATCTGGGGCGGCCTGGGCGGGCTGCTGTTCGCCGCCCACCTCTCCGCGATCTCCCCGCAAAGCTTCGTCTTCCTGCAGTCCGCCCTGGTCCTGATGGCAGTGGTGCTCGGCGGCATGGGCAACACCCGCGGCGTGGTGGTCGGCGCCGTCGTCATCTCCCTGCTCCCGGAATTCCTGCGGGACATGGGCAATCTGCGCTACGTGATCTTCGGCGTCGTGCTGGTGTCCGTCATGGTGCTGCGGCCCCAGGGCTTCTGGCCCTCCCGCGCCTATGAGCCGGACCGGTCCAAGGATGGGGCGGACGACGGCGGCCCCGACCCGGGAGCGCCCGTTACCACCGCGAAGGGAGGGACCCGGTGAGCCCGCTGCTGGAAGTGAATGAACTGCAAATCGCCTTTGGCGGCGTCAAGGCCGTCAACGGGCTCACCTTCTCCGCCGACGCCGGTGAAATCGTCTCGGTCATCGGCCCCAACGGTGCCGGGAAAACCAGTGCGTTCAACTGCATCACAGGATTTTACAAGCCCGTCAGCGGCTCCGTGACGCTCGACAGCTTGGACATCACAGGCAAACGCCCGGCCGTCATTGCGGCCACCGGCGTCACCCGCACCTTCCAGAACCTGCGCTTGTTCCCGGACCTGACGGTGCTGGACAACGTCCGCGGCGGCATGCACCTGTACGGCGGACAGAACTTTGTGGACGCGTTGTTCCACACTCCCCGGTACCGAAAAAGTGAACGGCACTACACGGAAGAGGCGTACCGCTGGCTGGATTTTGTTGGTTATGAGGGCGGCCGCGGCATCCCCGTGCGGAACCTCTCCTACGGCCAGCAGCGAAAGGTGGAAATGGCGCGGGCCATGGCCCGCAAGGCCAAACTGGTGCTCCTGGATGAGCCCGGCGCCGGGCTGAACCACTCGGAAAAGCAGGCGCTGCTGGAACTGTGCCGCAAGATCAGGGACCTGGGCGCCGCCGTCGTGCTTATTGAACACGACATGAGCGTGGTCATGGAGGTCAGCGAACGCGTGGTGGTGATGAATTTCGGCAAGGAGATCGCAGACGGAACCCCCGATGAAGTAAAGAAAAACCCGGCCGTCATCGAGGCCTACCTGGGCAAGGCCGATGAGCCGGGCGCAGCAGACGGGCCCGCGCCGCCACCCACGGCCAGGAGCGTCAAGGAAGCCGAAGCGAAAGCCGAAGCCGGGGCCGACCGGGACGCCGGCGCGCACCCGGGCGAAGAAGGGAGTGGGAGCTGATGTCGATGCTCGAATTTGAAAACGTGGAAGTGTTTTACGGCAAGATCCAGGCGCTGCGCGGCATCAATGTCCGTGTCGAAGAGGGCGAGATCGTGGCGCTGCTGGGCAACAACGGCGCCGGCAAGACCACGACGCTGTCGGTGGCGTCGGCCATAGTGAAGGCGCACGCCGGTCGGATCGGCTTTGACGGCAAGGACATCACCCGGGCCAAGCCGTGGGAGGTGGTGGGGGCCGGACTCATCCACGTGCCCGAGGGGCGGCGGATCTTTTCCACGCTGTCGGTGCTGGAAAACCTGCAGCTCGGCGGCTACCTGGCCAAGGACCGGGCGGCCGTGCAAAAGCGGCTCCAGGACGTGTTTGAGCTGCTGCCGCTGCTGGCCGAACGGCGCGCGCAGCAGGGTGGCACGCTCTCCGGCGGAGAGCAGCAGATGCTTGCCATTGGCAGGGCGCTCATTGCGGGGCCGCGGATGCTCATGCTCGACGAGCCGTCCATGGGGCTGGCGCCGTTGATTGTGGCCCAAATCATGGACGTGATCAAGGAAGTCAATGCCAACGGCACCACGGTGCTGCTGGTGGAGCAAAACGCGCGCGCGGCACTAAAAATCACCAGCCGCGGCTACGTCATTGAGCACGGCGCCACCACCATGACCGGCACGGGTGCCGAACTGATGGCCGATTCACGCATCGTTGAGGCCTACCTGGGCGCGTAGCCGTCCAACAGGCGGACCGGAAAGGGGCGGCATGGGCGTCGAATCGTGGGAGATAGGGACGGTGGATTACCACACGGCCGGCGAGCCGTTCCGGATTGTGCCGGCCCCGCCGTTCACGATCCCGGGCGCCTCGGTGCTGGAACGGCGCGAACGGGCGCCGTCGGGCGAGGCCGACACGCTGCGGCGGCTGCTGGTCAACGAACCACGCGGGCACGCCGACATGTACGGCGGCTTCATCGTGCCGCCCAACGATCCCGGCGCCCACTTTGGTGTGTTGTTTTGGCACAAGGACGGATTTTCCACGGCCTGCGGACACGGGACCATCGCGCTGGGCACCTGGGCTGTGCGCAGCGGCCTGGTGCGTCCGGCGGACAGTGGCGGGGCTGGCGGTGACACAGTTGGCACCGGCATGGCCGACGGCGACACCGACGTCGTCATTGACGTCCCCTCCGGGCGTGTGACGGCCCGGGTGGCGACACGGGGCGGGCGCGTGCAGCACACCACCTTCCGCAGCGTTCCCTCCTGGGTGGTCGCCCGCGGCGTTGAGGTCGGGACCGCGGACTTTGGCCGGCTGCGCGTGGACGTGTTGTGGGGAGGGGCGCTGTACGCGGCACTGCCGGCCCGCGCGGCGGGACTGGACGTCACGCCGTCGAGCCTCCAGCGACTGATCGCCGCCGGACGCCAGGTGAAGGCTGCGCTCGCCGGCCATCCGGCGGCCTGCCACCCCGGTGATGCGCGGCTGGACGGGATTTACGGCACGATTTTCCACGAGCCGGTGGATCCGGTGGATCCGCAGAACGGGCTTCCGCTGGCCGGGGCGCTGGCGCAGCGCAACGTGACGATTTTTGCCGACGGGCAGGTGGACCGCTCGCCCTGCGGCTCGGGGACGGCAGCCCGCGTTGCCGCGCTGACGGACTCCGGGGAGCTCAAGACCGGGGAGGTGCTGGACCACTTCTCGATCATCAATTCGCACTTCACCGCGACGGTGGTGGCTCCGGTCGGCGTGGAATCAACAGCCGGAGCCGGCTCGGCAGCGGAGGCGGTCCCTTCGGACGTGGAATCACAGGCGGCCGTGGTCGTGGAGGTGACAGGCACGGCGTTTCCCACAGGGGAGGGCAGGTTCACGCTGGCGGCCGACGACGGGCTGGGCCTGGGCTTCGCCCTCCGGTAGACGCTTCGCACTAGTGTTATGTGACATTGTACTGATAATGTGGGAACAACCACCTGTCCCGCGGAGGGCACCGGACCTCGGCGGCGGTCAGCGGGGGTGGTCGGTGAGGCGGGCAGTGGGTTGTGGACCGCGCCCGACAGGCTTTGGACAAGTTTTTCGACGCAAGGAGACAAGCATGACAACGCGCACCCAGCCCTGGCAGGGTATTCACGTGGCAACCGCCCTGCCGTTCAACGACGACGGCAGCGTGGACCACGCGTCGTTCGCCGAGCACGTGGGCTGGCTTGCCGCCAACGGCTGCGACGGTGTCTGCCCCAATGGATCCCTCGGCGAGTACCAGACCCTGACGCCAGGGGAGCGGGCCAAGGTGGTGGAAACGGCCGTTGCTGCCGCGCCGGACGGCTTTACCGTCATGCCGGGGGTTGCCGCCTACGGTGCCGACGAGTCCCGGCACTGGGCCGAACAAGCACGCGACGCCGGCGCCGCCTCCGTGCTGGCGCTGCCGCCGAACACGTTCAAAGCCGACGAGGACACAGTGCTGGCGCACTACCGGGAGGTGGCGAAGGCGGGCCTGCCGGTGGTTGCCTACAACAACCCCTATGACACGAAGGTGGACCTGACGCCGGCACTGTTGGCGCGACTCCACCAGGAAGGCTTGATCGTGGCCGTGAAGGAATTCACCGGCGATGTGCGCCGCGCCTACGAGATCGCCGAACTGGCACCGGAACTTGACCTGCTGGTCGGCTCCGACGACGTCCTGCTCGAACTGGGCCTGGCCGGGGCCGTTGGCTGGATTGCCGGCTACCCCAACGCCATCCCGCAAAGCACCGTGAACTTGTACAACCTCGTCACCAGCGGCAGCGCCGACGACATTGCCGCGGCGCTGCCCATCTACCGCGACCTCCACCCGCTGCTGCGCTGGGATTCCAAGGCGGAGTTTGTGCAGTCCATCAAACTCTCAATGGACATCGCCGGGCGCAAGGGCGGGGCGTGCCGCCAACCGCGCGGCCCCCTGTCCGCGGAACTCACCGCCCGCATCACGGCCGACACCGAGGCCGTGCTGGCCAAAGGCTACAAATAGGCAGAGGCTGTAGATAAACAAGGAAAACAGCAGGGACTGCAGATGCGCTCCAAACGGGTCTTCCACACCGTGGAATCACACACCGAGGGGATGCCCACCAGGGTCGTCACCGGCGGCGTGGGCACCCTCCCCGGGGCCACCATGGCCGAGCGGCGCCAGTGGTTCATGGCCAACAGCGACGACATCCGGACCCTGTTGATGAACGAGCCCCGCGGGCATGCGTCCATGAGCGGCGCCATTCTGCAGCCGCCCACCCGCCCGGACGCCGACTACGGCGTGCTCTTCATCGAGGTTTCGGGGCTGCTGCCGATGTGCGGGCACGGGGCCATGGGGGTGGCCACGGTGCTGGTGGAAACCGGAATGGTGCCGGTGGTGGAGCCCGTGACGACCATCCGGCTGGACACCCCGGCCGGGCTCATTATCGCCGAGGTGGCCGTGTCGGGCGGCGCCGCGACGTCGGTGACCATCCGCAATGTGCCCTCGTTCTGCCTGGAGCTGGATGCGCACGTCACCGTGGCGGGCTTTGGTGAGGTCCGCTATGACATGGCGTTCGGCGGAAACTTTTACGCCGTCGTCGAACTGGCCGAACTGGGACTGCCCTTTGACCGCACAGCCAAGGCGCAACTGCTGGCTGCGGGACTGCAGCTCATGACGGCCATCAACGAGCAAAACCCGCCCGTCCACCCGGAGCAGCCGGACATCTCCGGCTGCCACCACGTGTACCTGAAGGCGCCCGGGTCCACGGCGCAATATTCACGCCATGCCATGGCCATTTACCCGGGCTGGTTCGACCGTTCGCCCTGCGGCACCGGCACCAGCGCCCGCATGGCCCAGCTCCATGCCCGCGGCGAACTGGCCCTGGGCACCGATTTCATCAATGAATCCTTCATCGGCACGCAATTCACCGGCCGGCTCGTGGCCGAAACCACCGTCGGCGGGCTGCCCGCGGTGATCCCCACCATCACCGGGCGGGCCTGGGTGACCGGCACCGCCCAGTACCACCTGGATCCCGACGATCCGTTTCCGGCCGGGTTCCAGCTGTGACTGTCCCGGCCCTGGCGCTCACGGATGAGGAAACTGCCATGCTCGACGGCGGCCGCGGCCCCGGGGTGGCGATGGCCATGCGGATGGTGGTGGCACTGGCCGGCGTGATGGGCGCCGAACGGCTCATCCCCATCACCGGTGCGCACATTGACAGCTGCCTGTACCACGGGCAGGCGGGGCTCGATTTCGCCCAAAAACTGGCGGATCTCGGCGCCGTGGTGGCCGTGCCCACCACACTCAACACCAGCTCGCTGGACCTGATGCATCCCGGCCTGGTGCGGCTGCCGCCGGACGACGCGGTCCCGGCCAGGGCGCTCATGGACGCCTATCGTGCCCTGGGTGCCCGGGCCACCTGGACCTGCGCGCCCTACCAGTCGACGGAGCGGCCCGGCCTGGGTGAGGACATTGCCTGGGCCGAATCCAATGCAATCGTGTTTGCCAATTCCGTGCTGGGCGCCCGCACCGAACGCTACGGGGACTTCATCGACATTTGCGCCGCCATCACCGGCCGCGTCCCGCACGCCGGGCTGCACCTGGACGAACACCGCGCCCCCACACTGGAGCTTGACTGCTCGGCGCTGCCCGCGGCCATGCTGGGGGAAGAGGCTGTCTGGGCCGCCCTCGGCGATGTGGTGGGGCGGCAGTCGGGCTCGGGGGTGGCGCTGCTCACCGGCATCGACCCGGCACTCGTGGACGAGGACAGGCTCAAGGCCCTTGGCGCCACGGCCGCCTCCTCCGGCGGTGTGGCGTTGTTCCATGTGGCCGGAGTGACGCCCGAGGCGCGCGCTGCCGAAGCGGTGGCCGCCGAGGTCTGGTCCGCCGCCGGAAAATCCGCCACAGGAAGGTTCGCCGCGGGAAGTCGGGCCTGGGCCGGGCTCGCGTGCGTTGTGGTCACGCCCGCGATGCTGCGGGCTGCCCGTGATGAACTGTCGACGGCGGATGCGAGCCTGCCGCTGGACGCTGTCGCCCTGGGCACGCCGCACTTTTCCGTGCGCGAGTTTGAAAAGCTTGACGCGGCCCTGGCAGACGCAGCCCTGGCTGGCGCAGGGCCGTTTCACCCCGGGTGCACTGTCTGGATCAACACGTCCCGTGAGGTGTTGGCGCAGGCCCGCGCCGCCGGACTCGTGCGGGCAGCCGAGGAACTGGGTGCACGCATTGTGGTCGACACGTGCACCTACATCACGCCCATCCTGGGTCCGCAGGAGCGCACCGTCATGACGCCGTCGGGCAAATGGGCCTGGTACGCGCCCATGAACATCGGCGTCGACGTTGTCTTTGGCACGCTGCGGGAATGCCTTGCCTCCGCCCGGGCCGGAAGGGTGGTCCGCGATGAGCGCCAATGGAGCTGAGGCAGGCCCTGAATCTGCAGGCCCTGAATCCGCCGACCTTGCATCCGCCGGACCCGGTGCAGGCGGAATCACAGCCGCCGCTCCGGCCCGGCTGCTGGAGCTGTCCGCCGTCACCCTGTGTGCCGGCCGGGCCGGCGGGGACTTGCTGGCACTGGCCGAACCGCTGTCCTTTTGGGGCGGCACGGACAGGAAGACCGGCATGATCATTGACGCCCACCACCCGCAGCACGGCACCTCCCTGGCCGGACGGGTGCTGATGATGGCTGCCTCGCGCGGGTCCAGCTCCTCATCGTCGGTGTTGGCCGAACAAATACGGGCCGGCGTGGGCCCTGCGGCCATTCTGCTCACGGCCCGCGACGCCATTGTTGCCCTCGGCGCCCTGGCCGCCGCCGAACTGTATGGCACCGAAGTGCCGGTCGTTTTGCTGGACGCGGCAGATTCTGGCAGGCTGCAGGTGGCCGCCGTCCCTGCCCACGGAACCACTGTGGAAGTGGCTGCGGGCGCAGACGGAAGGGCCGTCGTCGTGCTTCTCGGACCAAACGTGCTTCATGGGCCAGGCAGCCTTCTTGGACCAGCCGGCTGACCGCGGCACCTGCCGCACGAAGCAACTGCCACCCGATACGGCTGCCTCCCGATACTACGGCCGCCACAGCGGCTGCCTCCATGCAAAGGATGAACATGTCACTGCCATATATCGATGCGGCCGCCCTGACGGCGCTGATGCCGCCTGCCGCCGCCGTTGCCGCGCTGGAGGACGCCCTGCTCGGTGGCCAGGACCCGGAGCTGGACTCACCCCGGCTTTTTGCGCCACTGGCTGCGGGGGAATTCCTGCTCATGCCGGCGCAGTCGGCCAAGTATGCCGGGGTCAAGGTCGCCACGGTGGCGCCGGACAATCCTGCCAAGGGCCACCCCAAGATCCAGGGCACCTACCTGCTGCTCGACGGCGAATTCCTGACGCCGCTGTGCGCCCTGGACGGGGCAGAACTGACATTGATTCGCACGCCGGCCGTCACCGCGCTGGCCGTCAAGCACCTGCTGGCGTTGCGCGGGGCCGAATCCGCCGGGGCCGTGGTGGTGTTTGGCACCTCGTTGCAGGCGGACAGGCACATTGAGGCGCTGCATGAGGTGTGCGGCATCCGGTCGCTGGTTGTGGTCGGCCGGAGGGCCGAGGCTGCTGCCGCGCTGGCCGCGAAGTGGGCGGCCAAGGGGCTGGACGCACGCGCCGGTGACGCGGGCGAGGTGGCCGGGGCCAACGTCGTCGTGACGGCAACGTCGTCGCCGGAACCGGTGTTTGACGGATCCCTGGTCCGGGACTCCGCCGTGGTGGCCGCGATTGGCTCACACGGCCTGGACGCCCGCGAGATTGATCCGGTGCTGGCACGGCGGGCCGCGGTGGTGGTGGAAGGCGTTGGTTCCGCGCTGCGCGAGGCCGGGGACTTGATCCCTGCCCGGTCGGCGGAGGAATGGGAAGAGCTGGGGTTGGCGACGCTGTCAGACCTGGTGAACGGCCGGTTTGTTCCGGCCCCCGGTGCGCCGCTGCTTTACACGGGTGTTGGGATGTCGTGGGAGGACATTGTGGTGGCCGGCCGGGCCCACGAGCTTTTTGCTGCGTCCGGTGATCGCGTCGACTAAAATGTCATATTGTAGTGGTCCGGTTGGTCCGCTGTTACTGCCTTAGCCGGGGAATGGAGGGGCCATGAGCTCCCTTGAACGCTCTCACCTGACCATGGTCACCAAGAACATCAGCCTGCGTGAAACCGTGACTCAGGCGCTGCGTGCGGCCGTCATCTCCGGTGAAATGAAGCCGGGCGAGGTGTATTCCGCGCCGACGCTGGGCAAGCGCTTTGGCGTCTCGCCCACGCCCGTGCGGGAAGCCATGCTCGACTTGGCCAAGGAAGGCCTGGTGGTTTCACTTCCCAACAAGGGCTTCCGCGTCACCGAGGTTTCGGATCTGGACCTGGATGAAATCACGGCCCTGCGGCTGTTGATTGAACCCCCCACGGTTGCCGCGGTGACGCCGGTGATTGACGACGCCGGGCTGGCGCGGCTGCGCGTGATGGCCGGCGACATTGTGGACTTCGCCGGGGACGGCGACCTCATTGCCTACACCGAGGCCGACCGTGCCTTTCACATCGCCATCCTGGAATACAGCGGCAACAAGCGCCTGGTGGTGTTGATTTCCGAATTGCGCGCCCACACCCGGCTGCTGGGCCTGGCCTCCCTGGCGGCCACCGGCAAGCTCCGGGAAATGTCGCTGGAACACGTGGAGCTCGTGGACCTGATGGCCGCCGGAAAAGCCGCCGAGGCGCAGGAGCTCATGACCCGGCACATCGGCCACGTCCGCGGGGAGTGGGCCAAGCACTAGGCAGTGGCCGGGTGCTGACGGGGCGCGTGATTGGGTGCTGCCCGGGCGCGTGATTGGGTGCCACCGGGGCGCGTGCCGGGCAGCCCTCCAGGGGAGCGTAAACCCCTGTCGCCATTGAGTGGCATGTGACATACTACTGTCATGAATGTCCCCCGAACCGCTGACGTTGTTGTCATCGGCGCCGGTGCCGTGGGCGCTGCGTGCGCATTTTTTGCCGCCCAGGCGGGTCTGCGGGTGGCTGTCGTGGAGCGGGGCGCCATCGCGGGCGGAACCTCGAGTGCCGGTGAAGGAAACCTGCTGGTCTCCGACAAGGAAGCCGGACCCGAACTGGCACTGGCCCAGTACTCCCAATCGTTGTGGCGCGGTGAACTGGCGGAGTTCGGCCGGCTGTGGGAATTTGAAGCCAAAGGCGGCCTGGTCGTCTCCGCGAGGCCCGCAACCCAAGCCAGGCTGGAGCGTTTGGCGGACCGGCAGCGGACGGCCGGGACCGCCGTCGAACTTGTGACTGCCCAGGAACTTGGCGGCCTGGAGCCGCAGCTGAACCCGGAGCTGGCCGGCGGCGCCTACTACCCGCAGGACGCCCAGGTGCAGCCGATGCTGGCCACGGCGCACCTGCTCCGCCTGGCCAGGGCCAGGGGTGCCAGCGTCCACACCCGAACCCGGGTCACAGCGTTTGTCCGGGACGGGGACGTTGTTGCGGGGGTGGTCACGGACCGCGGCACGATCAGCGCCGGCGCCGTGGTCAACGCCGCAGGCACCTGGGCGCGGGCCATCGCGGAGCTGGCCGGGGTCAATGTCCCGGTGCTGCCGCGCAAGGGCTGCGTGCTGGTCACCGAGCCGCTTCCCGACATGGTCAGGCACAAGGTGTACGCAGCCGAATATGTCGACAACGTGGCCAGCTCCGACGTCGGCCTGCAAACGTCGCCCGTGGTGGAAGCGACCGGGGGCGGCACCATCCTGATCGGTTCCAGCCGCGAACGCGTGGGCTTCGACAACTCCGTCAACCTCCGCGTGCTGGCGGAGATGGCGGGCAAGGCTGTTGCGTTGTTCCCATTCCTTGCCAACGTCAGGGCCCTGCGGAGCTATTCGGGGTTCAGGCCCTATTGCCCCGATCACCTGCCCGTCATCGGTGCCGACCCGCGCGCGCCCGGACTGTGGCACGCCTGTGGGCACGAAGGCGCCGGGATTGGGCTTTCGGTGGGTACGGGGGCGTTGATTGCGGCCTCGCTGACAGGTGCCGCACCCGCGATGGACCCGGCCCCGTTTGCACCCGAACGCTTTGACGCTGCACTGGAGGGCACACATGCCTGAACTTCGACTGACCCTTGACGGCTCGCCGCTGGCCGCGCGCCCCGGCCAAACCGTGGGCGCTGCGCTGACGGCAGCCGGCATCACAGCGTGGCGCACGACGCGGATAGGCGGGCGCCCGCGCGGCTTGTTTTGCGGCATCGGCGTGTGCTTTGACTGCCTGTTAACTGTCGACGGCGTGTCCGGGCAACGCGCCTGCCTCACCCCCGCACGGGACGGCATGGCGCTCGAGACCGGGGCCGGCGGGGCAGGCGCAGCCGGGTCCGGCGCAGGGACCGGGGTCGGGCAATGAGCAGCGGAACTGCCCACTTTGACGTGGCTGTGGTGGGAGCGGGCCCGGCCGGCCTGGCCGCCGCCGTTCATGCCGCGGACGCCGGCCTGGCGGTGGCCCTCGTGGACGCCGGAGTCCAGCCCGGCGGCCAGTTTTGGCGCCACCCCGACGAGAGCGCTGCCACGGGCCCGGGTGCCGGCACGGTCGCGGGCCCGGCCGGGAGGGCAGGCCGCCACGGCGCAGAGGCTGCCGGGCACCACGACTGGAAACGCTTTGTTGACCTCCGCTCCCGCTTGCGTGCCCATGAGGTGGCGGGATCCGTGAGCTATTTGCGCTCCACGCAGGTGTGGCTCATCGAATCAGGCGCCGGGCCGGTGGTGCTGCACCTGACACCCGTTTTTATCCAGACAGCCTGGGCCGACACGCCGGGACTGGTCCGCGCCCGCCATGTGATCCTGTGTCCGGGCGGCTACGACAGGCAGCTTCCCGTCCCCGGCTGGGACCTGCCCGGCGTTATGGCCGCAGGCGGAGTCCAGGCCCTGCTGAAAGGCAGCCGGACAGCTGCGGGAGATGTCGCCGTCGTCGCCGGCACCGGACCGTTCCTGCTCCCGGTGGCGGCGGGCCTGGCGGCAGCAGGCGTGAAGGTCGCAGCCATTTGCGAGGCCAACAGCCCATTTAGCTGGTTGAAGAACCTGCGTGGGGTCGCGCATGCCCCCGGGAAAGCGGCCGAGGGTGCCGGGTATGCGGCAGTGCTGGCCCGGCATCGCATTCCGTACCGTGTGCGCACGGCCGTCACAGAGATCCACGGCACCGCCCGGGTGGAGGCCGTGACCATTTCCCGGCTGGCAGCAGACGGCACAAAGGTGGCCGGAACTGAACGGCGGGTGTCTTGCGGGCTGGTGGCCTTGGGGTGGGGCTTCACCGCCCAGCTGGAACTGGTCCTCGCAGCGGGTGCCGAGACCGCCGTCGACGTTGACGGCTCCCTCATTGCCGTGGTGGATGACCGGCTGAGATCCTCCGCGCGGGCCATAAGCGTGGCGGGTGAGGCGACGGGCGTGGGTGGCGCGGCCATGGCTGTTGTGGAGGGCGAACTTGCTGCCCTCTGCGTTGCGGCCGACAATGGACGGACTGGCCCCGGTGCCAATGCAGGTTCGCCCGTTGCGCCGGAAGCGCTCGGTGTACGAGGTGCGCCGGCGGCGCGGATCGCGGACCTGCAGCGGCAGCGCACCCGCCTGCGCGCATTTGCCGTGGCGATGCATCGCGCCAATCCAATCCCCGCCCGTTGGACCGGCTGGCTCACCCCCGAAACCGTGGTGTGCCGTTGCGAGGAGGTGACGTACGGTTCCCTGTGCAGTGCCCACACCGAACTGGGAGCCGACGATGCACGCAGCCTGAAGTCCCTTGCCCGGCCCGGGATGGGCTGGTGCCAGGGCCGCGTGTGCGGCTTTGCGACGGCGGAGATCGCCGCAACCTTTGCCGCAGACTCTGCCGGGGCCAGCCCCGCCGGGGCCAAACCTGCCCGGGCCAATCCTGCCGCGTCCAGACCTGCAGGAACCCGGGCCACAGCCGAAGACCTGCGCGCCATGGGCAAGCGAACGCTGGCCGCACCCATCACCCTGGGGCAGCTGGCCGCCCTTACTTTTGATGAGCCTGAAACATGTTCCCCTGACGAAGGACCGCGACCATGACTGCACAGCAACCCGCCCCCAAGGACACGCCAAACACGGAAGTCAACGCCGTCCCGGCCGCCACTTCCACCGACGAGCTGGCACGCATTTTGTCGGCGGCGGACGCAGCCGCCTCCGACTGGGCGCAGCGCCCCGCCATTGAGCGTGCCGCGGCCCTGGCAGCCGTCGCTGACGCCTTGGACGCCGCAGCGGCAGAGCTCATCCCCGTGGCGCAGGAGGAAACCAATCTGCCGGCCGGCAGGCTCGCCGGGGAGTTGAAGCGCACCACATTCCAGCTTCGGCTCTTTGCCGAGCTGCTCGCGGACGGCGGCTATCTGGATGCCCGCATTGACCACGCCGACGAGAGCTGGCCCATGGGTGCCCGGCCGGACATCCGCCGCTCCCTGGAACCGCTGGGCCCGGTGGTCGTGTTTGCCGCGAGCAACTTTCCCTTCGCCTTCAGTGTCATAGGCGGCGACAGCTGCTCCGCGCTCGCAGCCGGCTGCCCCGTGGTGCTCAAGGTCCACTCCGGGCACCCAAGGTTGTCGGCCGCCGTCGGACGGGTTGCCGCGACTGCCCTGCACGACGCCGGCGCCCCGGACGGGTTGCTGCAGCTGGTCTACGGCACGCAGGCGGGCCGCGACGCGGTCCTGGATCCGCGCATCAAGGCCGGGGCGTTCACCGGTTCCATCTCCGGCGGGCGGGCGCTGTTTGACCTGGCGAATTCCCGTCCCGACCCCATCCCGTTCTACGGCGAACTGGGCAGCGTGAATCCCGTTTTTGTCACCCAGGCCGCCGCCGCACGGGGCGCGGAGATCGCCGCGGAATTTGTGGCCTCGTACACGCTGGGCGCCGGCCAGTTTTGCACGAAGCCGGGCATCCTGCTGGTCCCCGAAGATTCGGCGATGCTCGCCGAACTCGCCACCGCGGCCCGCCCGGGGCCGGCCAAACTGCTCAATGACAGGATCCAGTCCGGCTACACGGAGTCCTTGCAGGAACTGTTGAGGCACGACGACGTCGCCGCCTTGGGCGGCACCGCCGACACCTTGGCGTCCCCACCCGCACCGGCATTGACAGCCACGACGGCCGCAGCGCTGCTCGCCGATCCCAGCGGGTTGATCACCGAATGCTTCGGGCCGGCGGCGCTGGTGGCGAGCTACCGGGACGAGGAAGAGCTGCTGGCCGTTGCCGGTGTGCTCGACGGGCAGCTGACAGCCACGGTCCAGGGTGAGGAGTCCGACGTCGTCGCCCCCAAGCTGGTGCGCGTGCTGGCAGGGAAGGCTGGTCGGGTGCTGTGGAACCAATGGCCCACAGGCGTCTCGGTGACCTACGCCCAGCAGCACGGCGGCCCCTACCCGGCCACCACCGCGCCGACGTCAACGTCAGTCGGCACGGCCGGCGTCACCAGATTCCTGCGTCCGGTGGCCTACCAGGGTATGCCCGCCCACCTGCTGCCCGACGCCCTGCGCGACGACAATCCGTTGGGTGTCCCGCAGCGGATCAACGGCGCGCTCGCGCCCTGATCGCCGCCCATGGTGAGTGGCCGGCGTCGTACGGTGTGGGGTTAGCGGTCAACCAACGGCTTGCGGGCAAGCCACGCAGCCACAATGGCTCCTGAAATGTTGTGCCAAACGGAGAACACGGCAGAGGGCAGCGCGGCAAGAGGTGAGAAGTGTGCGGTGGCCAGCGTCGCGGCCAATCCCGAGTTCTGCATGCCAACCTCAAAGGCCAGTGCTCGGCGGGCCTTTGCATCGAGCCTGCCCAGTTTGCCGGCCAGATAACCAAGACCCAGCCCGAAGCCGTTGTGCAGGATGACGGCAAGGAAAACGATGCCACCGGCCGCAACGATCTTGGACGCGGAGCCGGCCACCACAATGGCCACGATGACGGAAATGACCACGGCTGAAATCCAGGGCAGCGCCGGGAGAACAAAATTCACCAGGCGGTTGAGCAAAAGCCGCGCCAGCAGCCCCGCGATCACGGGCACGAGGACGGTCTTGAGGATGTCGACCATCATGGCTCCGGCGTCAACATTGAGCAAGGAACCGGCCAGGAAGAGCGTCAGGGCCGGCATGACGATGGGTGCGATGAGCGTGGAGACGGTGGCCACGGCAACGGACAAAGCCACATCGCCCTTGGCGAGGAAGGCCATCACGTTCGAGGCTGTGCCGCTGGGTGCGCAGCCCACCAAGATTACGCCGGCGGCCAGTTCCGGGCTCAGATGCAGTCCCATGGCGATGAGCCAGCCGGCCCCGGGCATGATGATGTAATGCGCGCACAAGCCCAGGGCTACGGCCCAGGGGCGTTTTGCCACGGCGGTAAAGTCGGGCAGCGTCAGCGTAAGTCCCATGCAGAACATGATGATGCCCAGCAGATACGGCACGGATGGAGCGAATGGCTTGAACGCGCCCGGCAGCAGGAATCCGAGGACGCCGGCGACAACCACCAGTAGTGGGAAAACGGTGACGGCGATCAGAGCGGTCCGGTCTGCTGTGGCGGGTTCTGTGGTCTTTGGTGTTGCACTGGTTGACTGAGGCACTCGTTAATTTTGCACCTTTCCGGCCACATGACCGAATCAGTCCACTATGTAGCGGACGTGGCCTCGGCCGGCAGTTACTTCGATGAACCCTCTGCGGCGGACGATTGTTTACCCGGTGCACGGGACAAGCCATCCGGGCAGTTCCGGCGAGGATTTCCCTGACTAGAGGGCCATCCTGCTGTTCCCCTGTTCCCCTGTTCAGGTGCGCTGTGACGGCCTCGACGTTCTCTAGATCCGCCTGGAAAAGATTTAGAAGATTCTTTCGGGGATGTATTGCGTATTGGTAACGTCTGC
>NZ_JBQSVT010000038.1:0-37908 GCF_052376555.1 Specibacter sp. AOP5-B1-6 | reverse complement strand
CATCAGTTAGGTTCCGACGCTACACGATCAAGAACACGACAACTGATTGAGATGGTTCACAATTCTCGAGCAGCCACAAATAGCCGATTTCGACTTGCCCCTAATGAATCCGCTGGGGCGTCGACCCAACAACCTAATCGCGCCAATTCCGTTCGATCCTTGAGTCCCGACCATCTTCTTGTACGTCGAGGAGTCACGGGACGTTGATCGTGTATCAAACTTGGTTGTGCGCAGCTCTAAGTGCCTCGGGGCTACCAGCGCGACGGTACGCCGAGATGACCTTGGTTGTTTCCAATATGCACACATCTGGATCACGCGCCACACGGAAGTAACACATCAAACATCCATAGACATCCGATGTTCGGCGTGCGAAACTGGCACAGCATCGCACAAATCACGGATCGTCCCCCAAGGTGCGCAGGCAAACACCAGACCAATGTAGCTCAGGAGTTGTTTATGACCTTCGCACAACCAACCCGCCGCCAAACTCTCAAACTCGGCGGCGTCCTTGCCCTCACGCCGCTTGTCACCCAACTTTTCACCCAAACGGCGTCCGCCAAGACCGCCGTCCTGCCCGCCACGGTCTTGGCACCACACCCTGCCCTTTCAAACCACGCACTTTGGTACCAGCTGCCCGCCACTGACTGGCAGTCCGGCGCACTCCCAATCGGCAACGGCCGCCTTGGCGCCATGTTCTTCGGCGATCCGGCAAGCGACAGGATCCAGTTCAACGAACAGAGCCTCTGGGGCGGCGTCAATAACTACGACAATGCCTTGGCCGGCCAACCCGATGGCGCGTACGACACCAGCGTCACAGGCTTCGGCTCCTACCGGAACTTTGGCAACGTGGTTGTCAGCTTCAACGAACAGCCAGCCGTCACCGCACCCGGCGGACCATACAAGATTTGGGGCTCGGAAGGTGTCGATGCCTCCGTTGACAACAACACCGGCACCAAATGGTGCATCGAAGGACCACCAGCAACGGTGACGTGGCAGATCAAGCTGCCGTCCGCCGTCGTGGTTTCGAGGTACACATTCACCAGCGCCAACGACGTGCCCGCTCGTGACCCGCAGAACTGGACGCTCTCAGGTTCCCAGAACGGTGAAAGCTGGACTGTCCTCGACACCCAGTCCCTACCGGCGCCGTTCGAGGGGCGTCGCCAAGCCAAGGAATTCACCTCCACGAACCAGACTGCCTACGCTTATTACAAGTTCGACTTCACTCCCAAGTCCGGCGTGAGCCACTTCCAGGTCTCCGAAATTTCCTTGGCCGGCGTGAACATGGGTGGACAGTCTTCCCTCTACCTTTCCTCCCCCACCGGCCAGTCCGACGGCGACGGCACAGGCGCGGACATCATGCGCACCGTGGACGACTCCCCCACAACGGCATGGTCGGCACCCAACCCGGGATCCGGCGTCGTCTGGCAGGCAGACCTGGGCAAGCATGTGGCCCTGACCTCCTATTCATTAACATCGGCGGCCGACAACGCCGGCGATGATCCAACTCAATGGGTTCTCGAAGGTTCAAGCAACCGCCGCGACTGGGTCGCTTTGGATTCGCGCTCACCCGGGGCACCATTTGCCTCACGCGGCCAAACCCTCTCCTTCCCCTTATCCGGGACGGCAACCTTCAACTCCTACCGGTTGACACTTCGCGGACCTGCCGAAGCGGCGCAGCTGCGCATCGCAGAGGTGAGGCTGCAGGGCAACGGCTTCGATTCCCGCGCCACATCGGCCGTGGCCGAGTACAAGCGCGCCCTGGACCCGACCATTGGCGTCCATCTCACCCAATTTGGCACCGCCGGCAACCGCGTCCTGCGAGAAGCATTCGCCAGCAGGACCGCCGATGTCATCGTCATGCGCTATGAAACCGACCGGCCCGGCGGGCTCACCGCGTCACTGGCCCTGACCTCGGGACAGGACGGCGTGGCCACGGCAGCCGACGCATCATCCCGCTCCATCGCATTCTCCGGCATGATGGCAAACCAGCTCAAGCACGCGGCCACCCTGCGCATCGCCGAGACTGACGGCACGGTCACCGGCATGGGCACGAGCCTTCGCGTCCAGGGCGCCTCCACCATGACCTTGATCCTCGACGCACGCACCGATTACAAGCTCGACGCCGCCGCCGGGTGGCGCGGAGCGGACCCGGAACCCGGCATTGCTGCGGCCATTGCCGCCGCCGCATCCCGCCCCTACGACGCGTTGCGCGCCGAGCACCAGGGCGAACTCTCACCCCTGATGTCGCGCGTGTCCGTGGATTGGGGAATGACGCCGGACCCGGTCGCCAAGGTGCCCACCGACGTCCGGCTCGCGGCCTACGGCGCGGGGCAGGATGATCCCAGCCTGGAACAAACCATGTTCGCCTACGGCCGCTACCTGTTGCTCGGCTCGTCCCGCCGCGGCGGGCTGCCGGCCAACCTGCAGGGCCTGTGGAATGACAGTAACCAGCCTGCGTGGGCCTCGGATTACCACACCAACATCAATGTCCAGATGAACTACTGGGGTGCCGAAACCACCAACCTGGCCGAAAGCCACGAGCCGCTCATTGAGTTCATCAGGCAGGTTGCCGTCCCCAGCCGCGTTGCCACCCGGAACGCCTTTGGCGCGGAGACGCGCGGCTGGACCGCACGGACCAGCCAGAGCATCTTTGGCGGCAACTCCTGGGAGTGGAACACCGTTGCCAGCGCCTGGTACGGACAGCACATCTACGAACATTGGGCGTTCACGCAGGACGCGAACTACCTGCGTGAGACTGCCGTGCCCCTTCTGAAGGAGATCTGTCAGTTCTGGGAGGATCGCCTGGTTGAGGACTCCAACGGGAAACTGGTGGCACCGGATGGGTGGTCGCCGGAACATGGCCCGCGGGAGAACGGCGTCATGTACGACCAGCAGATCATCTGGGACCTGTTCCAGAACTACATCGACTGCGAGGCCGCAGCCGAGTTGGATCTTGACTACCAGGCCAAGGTCAAGGAGCTGCAGTCCAAATTGGCACCCAACAAGATCGGCAGCTGGGGCCAACTGCAGGAGTGGCAAACTGACCGGGATGATGCCGCCGACATCCACCGCCACACCTCGCACCTTTTCGCGGTGTACCCGGGGCGTCAGATCAACTTGGCGGAATCGCCGGAACTGGCAGCAGCCGCCCTGGTCTCCCTGAAGGCGCGCTGCGGTGAACAGGACGGGGTCCCGTTCACCGAAGGCAGCGTCTCCGGTGACAGCCGCCGGTCCTGGACGTGGCCTTGGCGTGCCGCGTTGTTCGCACGCCTTGGCGAGGCCGAACGCGCCCGATTCATGCTGCGCGGGCTGTTGCGGTTCAACACCCTGCCCAACCTGTTCTGCAACCACCCGCCGTTCCAGATGGACGGCAACTTCGGCATCACGGGTGCTGTGGCGGAGATGCTCATTCAAAGCCACACCGGCACGATCCACCTGCTCCCCGCATTGCCCGCTTCCTGGGCTGACGGATCCTTCACCGGACTTCGTGCGCGCGGCGGCTACCAGATCGACTGCACCTGGGAGGGCGGTTTGGTGACAGAAGTTGTTGTCATCGGCGACAAGTCACCGAACCAGGGCAACATCACTATGCGCATGAATGGGAAGGACTACAAGGTGAAGCCCACGAAGCCGGGTCACAAGACCAAGCCGTTCTCGCCTCGCTAGGATTGCGGTTGGTTTGCCGGGACTCCCGTGCCGGTAAGCCAACCCACCAAGGCGGGGGTGTCCGGCGTCGTGCTTGTCATTGATGCAGTGGCAACACCTATGGTTGAGGAACCAGCCATCTGACAGCGACGGAGACTTTCGCATGACCGATCTTTCGAGTGCGAGCGCCAATATTTTGATCGCCGATTTCGTCAACATTGATGCGGCTGGCAAGGTCAATGTGATTGGTGGCGGGATCCAGTTCCTGGGCTCGGACCCGAAGACGGGCCAGACCGCGCCGTTCTCGCTGTTTGTGAACGTCACCGTCAGCATTCCCGCCTTTGATGAGACGCGGGCGGCCGTGGAGGTGCTGCTTGTGGACACGGACGGGCGGCCTGTCACGGTTGCCGGTGCGGAGGGGCCGAACGTGATGCGGTTCAGCCAGTCGGTTGATTTCAGGCACGCCGTGGCCGCCAATGTGCAGCGGCCGCCGATGGGCTTCCCGGGGAACTCCAACGTGGTGCTTAATTTTCCCGGCGGGCTGCCGCTGCCTGTCGGCGCAACGTACGAATGGGTGGTGCTGCTGGACGGGGCCCGGCTGACGTCGACCACGTTCTTTGTGCCGGGGGCTGTCGAGTAGCTGCGTTGGCATGGCCCCAGGCGGTGCTGGCACTCCGCCGACTGCCGCCAACAGCAGACGGCGAGGAGTCCGCCGTCGTGCCTGGGATGGCGAACTGCACCGAGGGCGGCGAGAGTTCAGAGGAAGGCGAAGAAGCTCTGGCGGCCCCGCCGGCCCGGGACTAGGGTGTGGATATGAGCAAGAACCCAGATTATGACGACAAAGACTTGATCAACGAGCACGCGGAGCGCGACCCCCTGGCCGAGGTGTACTCGGAAATGGTGACGCCGGACATCGAGGAGATCAACGAGCATGCGGCAACGCTGGCCGCGGAGGACGAGACCGACTCCGACACGCTTTAGCCGAGACTGTCAGCTGGCTTGGCCCAGGGCGCTGGCGATGCTTGCCGGATCTGCGAGGACCGGGGCGAATGCCAGCTGTGCGGCGCCGATCATCATCAGGTCCAGGCCAAGCTCTGCGCGGGCGAACCTGACGTCGTCCCGCGTGCCTTGCAGCGTTTTGCCCCGCACCGCGGATTCAAGCCGTTCCGTGGCAACCACGTACAGGGTGCCCAGGAACCCGCCAAGGATGACAAGCTCAGGGTTGAAGATGTTCACGGTGCCGCGCAGGGAATCGGCCAGGAAGTCGACCTGGCGGTTCACCACTTCCAGCACTTCCCGGTCCGGTCCCCCGGGGCGTGCGAACTGGGTGGTCAGCACGTTCTCCAGCTGCTCGCTGTTGGCCGCTTCCAAGCCGACGGCGTCAAGCAGGGCGGACTGCCGGACCTCGGTTTCCAAACATCCGTACGCTCCGCAGTAGCAAAGAACTCCGGCAGAATTCACCAGCGAATGCCCAAACTCGCCCGCAAAACCGCTGGCACCCGGGAACTGCAGGCCCCTGATGACGATGCCGCCGCCAATGCCACTGGCACCTCCATTGAGGTAGATGTGGTCGCGCGCCCCGCGGCCGGCCCCAAAGGTGCTTTCCGCAACGATCCCGGCGGATGCGTCATTGGAGGACACCACCGGCAGGCCGAGCGCGTCACCGAGCATGGCCGAAAACGGGACGTTGTGCCAGCCCAGATGCGGTGCAACAACAACTTCCCCGTCACCGTCGCGAACCAGTCCGGGCAGGGCGACCCCGACGCCGACGGTGCGGAACGAGCTGTCCAGCTCGCCGCGCATGCCGGCCACTACGGCGGTGACGATGTTGACGACTTCCTCGGGGGTCTGCACGCGGGCGGTGTCGTATCGGATCCGCTTGAGCACCTGGCCCGACAAGGACACCAGGCCGATGGTGACTGCATCAATTTCAGGGTTGACGGCGATGGCCACAATGTCCTTGCGGGGAACAATGACCGGGCTCGGCCGGCCGGCATGGTGGGCAGCGCCGGGTTCTTGCTCAACCACAAGGCCCAGCTCGACCAGCTCGGCCACGAGCCCGCCGACAGTTGAGCGGTTCAGTCCCGTCAACCGGGTGACGTCGGCGCGGGAGACCCGCCCCTGAACGTGGGCGAGCCTCAGCACGAGGACGAGATTGTTGCGCCTCACGTCTTCGAGATTTTTGCCCTTTTGCCGGGGACCCGGTTGAGCCTGTTCCGTCAACGCCACTCTGTTCACCACTTTCAATGCCTAAATCCCTCTAAGAATACTGTGCGGATCCTGCTTGAACGACGACAACCGACGCCCCGCAGATCGCGCCGCCACCGTGCTGAGGCATGTCCGGCCGCCGCCACAGCCGCTATGGACCCGAGGCGTTAGAAAACAAAAACCGGAATTGTGATCACGCTGACAACTTAATCGAAGGGATCGCCGCAACGCGCCTTCGTTCCGGCTTCTACCTTGGATCGTACAGCAGAACTCCCGCCGGATCAGCCCTTGACGCCGACGTTTTCTTGGCATATGTTTTTAGTCAGAACATATTTATCGAGACGCACATCACCACTGGAGGAATCCCATGGCACTGCAGCCAGCACGCGAAGACAAGTTCTCATTCGGCCTCTGGACCGTGGGATGGGAAGCACAGGACCAGTTTGGTTCCGCCACCCGCCCCAAGCTGGACACCGTTGAGGCCGTCAACCGGCTCAGCGATCTGGGCGCCTACGGCCTGACGTTCCACGACAACGACCTGTTCCCCTTCGATGCCACCGCCACCGAGCGCCAGCACGAGATTGACCGCCTCAAGGGCGCATTGGACTCCACCGGCTTGATCGTGCCGATGGTCACCACCAACCTGTTCAGCCACCCGGTCTTCAAGGACGGCGGATTCACCTCCAACGACCGCGGCGTGCGCCGCTTTGCCATCCGCAAGGTCATCGAAAACATCGATCTGGCCGCCGAGCTGGGCGCCGAGACCTTCGTCATGTGGGGTGGGCGCGAAGGCAGCGAATACGACTCCGCCAAGGACATCCGCGGCGCCCTCGAGCGCTACCGCGAGGCTGTGAACCTCTTGGGCGATTACGTCACCGACAAGGGCTACAACATCCGCTTCGCGATTGAGCCCAAGCCGAACGAACCCCGCGGCGACATCCTCCTGCCCACCCTGGGCCACGCGATGGCGTTCATCGAAACGCTGGAACGCCCCGAAATGGTGGGCATCAACCCGGAAACAGGCCACGAGCAGATGGCCGGGTTGAACTTCACCCACGGCATCGCCCAGGCGCTTTACCAGGGCAAGCTGTTCCACATCGACCTCAACGGCCAGCGCTCCATCAAGTTTGACCAGGACCTGGTGTTCGGCCACGGCGATCTGCAGAACGCCTTCTCCCTCGTCGACCTGCTGGAAAACGGCGGCCCCAACGGCGGACCGTCCTACACCGGCCCGCGCCACTTCGACTACAAGCCCTCACGCACCGAGGACATCAACGGCGTCTGGGACTCGGCAGCCGCCAACATGCAGACCTACCTCCTGCTCAAGGAACGCGCCACCGCATTCCGTGCCGACCCCGAGGTCCAGGCCGCACTCGCCGCCTCCCGCGTGGACGAAATCAACGAGCCCACCCTGAACCCGGGCGAAGGCTGGGAAGCCCTCCGCGCCGACAAGGCCTCCTACGAGGAATTCGACACCGAATCCTACTTCGGCGGCAAGGGCTTCGGCTTCGTCAAGCTCCAGCAGCTCTTCATCGAGCACCTGCTCGGCGCCCGGTAACCCATGGCGCTCGTTGCCGGGATCGATTCCTCGACCCAAAGTTGCAAGGTTGTCATTGTCGATTCCGGCACCGGGCGCACCATCCGAACCGGCAGGGCCGCCCACCCGGACGGTTCGGAGGTCCATCCCTCCCACTGGTGGTCTGCCCTGCAGAAAGCCATGGCCGACGCCGGAGGGCTGGCCGATGTTTCATCCCTCGCCATCGCCGGACAACAGCATGGCCTGGTCCTGCTGGATGCCGACGGTGCGGTCATCCGTCCGGCACTGTTGTGGAACGATACCCGCTCCGCCACCTCCGCAGAAGACCTCATCAATGAACTCAGCGCCTCCGCTCACGCCACCCGTGTCGGCATAGTCCCCGTTGCTTCCTTCACCATCACCAAGGTCCGTTGGGTTCGTGACAATGAACCCGAAAACGCAGCCCGCGTGGCCGCGGTCGCACTCCCTCACGACTGGTTGAGTTGGCGCCTGCGCGGTTACGGCCCCACCGGCGAAAGCCCGTTGGGACCTGGCCTCGAGCAGCTCACCACCGACCGGTCAGACGCCAGCGGCACTGGCTACTGGTCCCCGTCAACCGGCCGTTACGACCTTCAAATGTTCGAACACGCCTTCGGCAGGTCCGCACGCGAAGCCGGGTCACCCGGCCAAGCTGGAACGCCCGTTGTGCTGCCCAAGGTTGCAGCGCCGTCGGACGTTACCGGAACGGTCCATGCTGACTACGCCAATGGCAGCGACATTGCCGTAGGCGCTGGAGCCGGCGACAATGCGGCCGGTGCCCTGGGCCTGGGCATCGCCGCCGGGGACGTGGTGATTTCCTTGGGCACCAGCGGGACGGTGTTTGCGGCCGCACCAACTGCGGTCAACGACCCCTCGGGCACCGTGGCCGGGTTTGCCGACGCGGCCGGCGCGTACCTGCCGATCACCGTCACCTTGAACGCGGCACGCATCCTCAGCTCCGTTGCCGAGCTGCTGGACGTGTCTTTCGACGCGTTCGCGGACTTGGCATTGGCGGCTGAACCGGGCAGTGGCGGCGTGGTGCTTGTGCCCTATTTTGAGGGCGAGCGCACCCCGAACCTGCCCAATGCGAAGGCCAGCTTCCACGGTTTGACCATTGCCTCAACCACCCGGGCCAATACCGCCCGGGCCGCGATCGAGGGCATGCTGTGCGGGCTGGCCGACGGGCTGGATGCCGTCACGGCTTCCGGCGTCGGCGCCGAGCGGCTGCTGTTGATCGGCGGGGCGGCACAAAATCCGGCCGTGCAGGCCGTTGCGGCGCAGGTGTTAGGCGTGCCCGTGATCGTCCCGGCGCCGGGTGAGTATGTGGCCCGCGGTGCGGCGGTCCAGGCCGCTTGGGCGCTGAACGGTGCAAGGCCGGACTGGGAATTGGATCTCGAAGCGGCACCGCCGCCAGACCACCGCCCGGTCATCCGCGAGCAGTACAGCATGTTTTCCGGCTCCTGAGCTGGCAGCTGCGGCGAGTGAACAGCTGCAATAGGGGCGGCCGCAGCGGCTGTGGCGGATGCTGCGGATGCTGCGGATGCGGCAGCATCGACAGCATCGACAGATGACTTAGCCAGCTCCAGTGACCCAACGGGTGCCCCCTTCGCACAGAAAGCAGCGGCTTGTCTGCCCCTGTCTCCTGCGCGGAGGGGGCACCATGCTGCGTTAATCCGGCGGGCGACGCCACTTCGCCGCAACCGGATCCCGGTGGCTTTTTGCCACCGGGACCAGCAGCACCGCAACCGGCTCTGGCCCTGCAGCAGCTCCCCCAAAAATAGTGGCTTGACACACAGGACGTGTCGTGAGTTACACTAAACCAGAATGTTAGCGCTAACAAATACAGTTGTCGCGGCCTCCCCTCAGTGGGACAACATCCAAGCAAGATGCAGGAAACCTACCAGCCCATGGCAATGACGCGCACGGGGCGTAAAGGAACTCACCATGAAACTTAAGACATTGATCGTTGGCGCCTTGGCGCTTGGCCTCACTCTGGGTACCGCAGGCTGCGGCACCCGCGGCGGGGCTCCGGCTGCCGACGCCGGCTCGGTCGACAACAGCGGGGCACTCATTGGCATCGCGATGCCCACCAAAACCTCCGAACGCTGGATCAAGGATGGGACGGCCATCCAGCAGTCCCTTGAGAAGCTTGGCTACAAGACGACGCTCGAGTACGCCGATGACAAGATTCCGCAGCAGGTCCAGCAGGTGAGCAACATGATCACCAAGGGCGTCAAGGTCATGATCATTGCCTCCATCGATGGAACCGCCTTGAGCGACCAGCTTGACGACGCCGCCAAGGCCGGCATCAAGGTCATCGCCTATGACCGCCTGATCAACGGCAACGCCAACGTGGACTACTACACCACCTTCGACAACGAAAAAGTCGGCGTGGAACAAGCCACCTCCCTGCTCACCGGCTTGGGGATCCTGGACGAAAGCGGCAAGGAAACCGGCGAAACCGGTCCGTTCAATGTGGAGCTCTTCGGTGGAAGCCCGGATGACAACAACGCCACCTTTGTTTACAACGGTGCCATGAAGACACTGCAGAAGTACCTGGACAACGGCACCCTGGTGGTCAAGAGCGGCCAGACCGGATTCACCCAGATTGCCACGCTGCGCTGGGATCCGGCAACGGCACAGAAGCGCATGCAGAACCTGATCGCCAGCTCGTACTCGGACGGCGAAAAAGTTGACGGCGTGCTGTCGCCCTACGACGGCCTGTCCATCGGCATCATCTCGGCATTGGAGTCCTCGGGCTACGCCACCGACGCGCTGCCCATCATCACGGGCCAGGACGCTGAAGCTGCCTCGGTGAAGTCGATCATTGCCGGCCAGCAGTACTCCACCATCTACAAGGACACCCGGCAGCTGGGTGAGCAGGCAGTCGAAATGACGGACGCAATCCTCACCGGCAAGACACCAGAGGTCAATGACACCACCAGCTACGACAACAAGGTCAAGGTGGTTCCGACCTTCCTGCTCCAGCCTGTCGTGGTCACGAAGGACAACTACTCCAAGGAACTCATCGACAGCGGCTACTACAAGGCCGAAGACCTGAAATAGCGAACGCTTCCGGTTGCGGCGGCCCAGGCCGCCGCAACGGGACCGAATGACATTCCCATCACGAACGCGAAATGAAGGTCCATCGTGACATCAACGATCCTTGACATGCGTGCCATCACCAAGACATTTCCGGGCGTCAAGGCCCTGCAGAATGTTTCGCTGGAGGTTCAGCGTGGACAGGTGCACGCCATCTGCGGCGAAAACGGCGCGGGCAAATCCACCCTCATGAAGGTGCTCTCCGGCGTCTACCCGGCAGGAACTTTCGACGGCGAAATCTGGTTCGAGGACACCCTCTGCCAGTTCAAGGACATCAAGTCCTCCGAAGCTGCCGGCATTGTCATCATTCATCAGGAACTGGCACTGAGCCCGTTCCTGTCCATCGCCGAAAACATCTTCCTGGGCAACGAGCTCTCCACCAGGGGCTTTGTTGACTGGAACAAGACCAACCTGGAAGCCTCGAAACTGCTGGCCCGGGTGGGACTGAATGACCATCCCACCACCAAGGTCTCTGAACTCGGTGTCGGCAAGCAGCAGCTGGTGGAAATCGCCAAGGCCCTCTCCAAGCAGGTCAAACTGCTCATCCTGGATGAGCCCACGGCCGCCTTGAACGACAGCGACTCGGAGAACCTGCTCAACCTGATCAAGCATCTCCAGGGCCAGGGCATCAGCTCCATCATGATCAGCCACAAACTCAACGAGATCAAGGCCGTGGCCGACAAGGTCACGATCATTCGCGACGGACAAACCATTGAAACCCTCGACATGCACGCCGACGAGATCTCGGAGGAACGCATCATCAAGGGCATGGTGGGCAGGGACCTGAGCAGCCGCTACCCGGACCACACGCCAAACATCGGCGCCGAGCTGCTGCGCATTGAGGACTGGACCGTCCATCACCCGGTGGACCAGGGCCGCCAAGTCGTCAAGGCCGCAAACCTGAACATCCGTGCCGGTGAAATCGTTGGCATCGCCGGCTTGATGGGTGCCGGCCGCACCGAACTTGCCATGAGCGTGTTTGGCCGCAGCTACGGGGCCAACATCAGCGGCCGCCTGTACAAAACCGGTGTTGCCATTGAGGCCAACACCGTCGCGGCCGCCATCAAGCACGGCATCGCCTACGCCACCGAGGACCGCAAGCATTACGGGCTGAACCTGCTGGACAACATCAGGCGCAACGTTTCCGGTGCCGCACTGGGCAAACTGGCCCGCTGGGGCTGGGTCGACAGTGCCAAGGAACATGTGGTCGCTGAAGGATTCCGCAAAAGCATGAACATCAAGGCTCCCGGCGTTGGCTCCGTCACCGGCAAGCTCTCGGGCGGAAACCAACAAAAAGTGGTCCTTTCCAAATGGATGTTCACCAACCCCGACATCTTGATCCTGGATGAACCGACACGTGGCATCGATGTCGGTGCAAAGTACGAGATCTACAGCATCATCAATCAACTCGCTGACGAAGGCAAAGCCGTACTCGTCATCTCCTCGGAGCTGCCCGAGCTGTTAGGCATTTGCGACAGAATCTACACGCTGACTGAAGGCCGCATCACCGCCAATGTGCCCCGGGCCGAAGCAACCGCCGAACACCTCATGCAATTCATGACTCAAGCAAAGGAGCAGGACATCTGATGACTGCTGTCCAATCCGCCGTACGATTTCTCACCGGCCAGCTGCGCCAGGTGGGGCTCTTCATCGCCCTGATCGTGATCATCATCTTCTTTCAGATCACCACCAACGGCATCACCCTGGCCCCCATCAACGTCTCCAACCTGATCGTGCAAAACAGCTACATCCTCATCCTGGCTGTCGGCATGGTCATGGTCATCATCGCCGGTCACATCGACCTTTCCGTCGGGTCCGTGGTGGCGTTTGTCGGTGCCATGGCCGGGGTCATGATCACCCAGTGGCACATGCCCTGGTGGTTGGCGATCATCGCCTGCCTGGTGCTTGGTGCTCTGGTGGGTGCATGGCAGGGGTTCTGGATTGCCTACTTCGGCATACCCTCGTTTATCGTCACTCTTGCCGGCATGCTCACCTTCCGCGGGCTGGCACAGATCGCCCTGCAAAACCAGCAGATCTCCCCCTTCCCTGACGAGTTCAGGGCACTGGGCAGCGGCTTCCTTCCCGACCTTGGCGGCGGCACTTCCTTCCTGGAACCATTGACTGTCATCCTCGGTGTTCTTGCTGCCCTGGCGTTTGTCATCTCCGGCATCAAGCAGCGGGCAAACCGCAAGAAGTACAACCTGGAAGATCAACCCTTCCCGTGGTTCGTGGCCAAGATGGTGTTCACCACGGCCTTGATCCTGCTGATCGCGTACTTGCTGGCCAGCTATCGCGGCACCCCGATCGTCCTCCTGGTCATGGGCGTCCTCATGGTGGGCTACTCGGCCGTGATGGCCAACTCCATTTGGGGCCGGCACATTTATGCCATTGGCGGCAACGCCCACGCTGCGGAACTCTCCGGGGTGAACACCAAGCGCGTCTCCTTCACGTTGTTCATCAACATGGGTGTGCTGGCCGCCCTCGCCGGTTTGGTGTTCACGGCGCAGCTCAACCTGGCCAACCCCAAGGCCGGTGAAGGGTTCGAACTTGACGCCATCGCCGCTGTCTTCATTGGTGGCGCGGCCGTTACTGGCGGCATTGGCACGGTGGTTGGCGCCATTATTGGCGGTTTGATCATCGGCATCCTGAACAACGGCATGTCGATCATGGGTGTTGGCACGGAATTCCAGCAGCTCATCAAGGGCCTGGTGCTCCTTGCCGCCGTCGCGTTTGACGTTTTCAACAAGCGCCGCTCCAAGGCTGCCATTAAATAGCTCCCACACAACTCGACTGTGTGGTTCCGTGCCTGTTGCGGAGCCACACAGTCTTTTGTTGCTCCGGGCCGCTCCACCATGAGGCCCGAAGGTCCCGGCGAACAGCCGCCGGCCGAAAGTCTGGCATTCTTGAATGACCATGGAAACAACCCCCAACACCCCGCGCACCGTGTCCGTCCGTTCCGTCCCCACCCGCGTGCTCGGGGCGGTTGCCCTGGCGTTTTGCGCGTTCTTTGCCGTGAACCTGCTCCTGACGGGAACCCCCGCCTCCATCTGGCACTTTCTGCCCTGGCTGCTCCTCGCGGCCTGGGGAGTTTACGTGCTCCTGTGGCGTCCGAGGCTGCTGATCCACGCCACCGGCCTGGGCATCCGCAACATCCTGCGCGACCACGAAATCCCCTTCTCCGAGCTCACCGCCCTGCGCGTCATGCAAAACGTCAGCTTCGACACCACAGCGGGCCGAATCCCCAGTTGGGGTGCCCCGGGATCCGGCAAGCTGGGCCCGAAAATGCTCACCGGCACCGGCGGCGCCCGCACCATGGCCGCCCTGCCGCACACCCAAACCGCCGTCCAGACCGCCTGGGACGCGTGGGAGCGGGGCAACACGGCTTCCCTGAAGCACGACGGCGGCACCTCCTCCCCCGCCGCCCCAGCCTCCCAGCATGGTGACCAACCCGGTGACCAACCCGGCCGCCGGGAAAAGGTGGTCAGCGGCTGGGACCTGCCGGCCGTCGTCGTCGGCGTCCTGCTGCTGGGGCTCGCCATCACCAGCACGCTGACGTAGGGCACAAGGAAAAGGCCCGGTCCGCTCGTGGAGAGCGGGCCGGGCCTTGTGGGTGGAGCTGATTAAGACTTGAAGCCCACGGTGGTCCAGTTGATGGATTCGAACTGTCCGGCACCGTAGTTGACCAGGTCTTTCCGGACACCAAAGGTGTTCGGGGTCGGGGTCAGCGGGATGACCGGCGTGTACGCGAAGATCGCCTTGTCGATCTCGTTGGCCAGCTTGATGCGCTTGGCCGGGTCGAGCTCTGCGTTGGCCGCGGCCCACATGTCACCGAGCTTGTCATCGGTGACGCCGGAGAAGTTCTGGCCGGCATCAACCGGGTAGAAGATGGACTCCGTGGAGGCTACCGGGTAGGCGGTGCCCGACCAGGCGAAGCCTGTCAGTTCAAAGTTGGACTTGAGCACGTAGTCGGAGAAGAACTTGTCTTCCGGAACCGTGTTGTTCTTCAAGGTGATGCCGACAACTTTCAGGTTGGCCTGGATCTGCTTAAAGATCTGCTCTGACACTGGGTTGTTGGCATCGAGGGTGTACGTGATTTCCAGCTTGGCGCCGTCCTTTTCCTGGGTGCCGTCATCAGCCTTGGTGTAGCCGGCTTCCTTCAGCAGTTCCTCGGATTTGGCGGTGTCGAAGCCGATGACTGATGTGGCGTTGTCTTCGTAGCCCTTCTGGCCCGGCATGTAGATGTAGCTGTTCTGGCTGGCCACCGGCGCACCGATGGGGCTCAGGCGGCTGGCGGAAATGGTGTCCCGGTCAATGGCGCGGGCCACTGCCTGGCGAACCTTCACGTCGGCCAGTGGTCCCTTGGAACCGTTCATGGTGACGTGGTTCCAGGTCAGGCCGCCGGACTGCTGGATGGCGCCGTCTTCACGCTTCTTGGCGGTGTCGTAGTTGTTCTTGTTGGTGCCGATGCTGAACGCGTCGAGTTCCTTGTTGGCGTAGGCCTGGGCAAGGGCGTCACGGGAAACAACCTTCATGATGATCTTTTCGAGCTTCGGCTTCTGGCCCCACCACTTGTCGTTGGGAACCAGTGTGACCACCTGTCCGGCGGCGTCCACTTCACCGACCTTGAACGGTCCGCTTGAGGGTACCGGCTTGGACTTGTAGCCCTCGTTGAAGGCCGTCACGTCGGAGGCAATGGCTGCTGGCAGAACGGCTGTCTGGACCGCGCCGGCGGTGCTGCCGCCAAGGATCGAGGGCCAGTCGGCGTTCTTGTTCTTGAACGTGATCTTGAAATCGAAGTCCGTCTCGCCCTTGGTGACCGATTCAATGTCCTTGTAGACGTTGTCGCCAACAATCTGGTAATCGGCATTAGTGCCGTTGTTGGCCTTGATCGTGGCGTCGTAGTCCTTGTAGGTGATGGGCGTGCCATCTTCCCACACGGCCTTCGGGTTCAGCTTGACCTCAACAACCTGCGGATCTTCGCCGGCCAGCTTCACCTCTGTGGCGTAGTCGGGGTTCAGCGCCCAGCCGCCGTCCACCGTGTTGACGACGGGGCCGCCCGTGGTGGGATCGAGGATTTCGCTGCCGGCCTTGACGTTGCCGTCAACCTGCATGGTGTTCCAGTTGTCAGGCATTTGGTCCACGGCCAGCGTCAGCGTGCCGCCGTCCTTGACGGCTGCGTAGTCGGCAACGGTCCAGGCCGTGGTGGGCAGTGCCCCTGTTTCGGCAGCGCCCTTGCTGTTGTCCACGGCGGGCTTGTTGTCGCCGCCGCCTCCGCCGGCACTGCAGCCGGTGACTGTGAGGGCCAGCGCCAAAACTCCGGCGCCCACCATCTTCTTGATGTGTTGCATTGTTTCCTCCCATTGGATGATCCCCGGCGGGCACGTGATGCTGTGCCGCGGGGACTGTGGTTTCGGTAAGTTTGTTGAGGTGTTCAGCTGCTCATACTGTTCCCGAGGTCATGAGGTCTATGTGTTCGGCATGGTGGCAGGCCACATGGCTGCCGGCGACCAGGCGTTCCTCGGGGTCATCGTTGCGGCAACGTTCCTGCGCGGCGGCGTCCATCAGCCGGTACAGCGGGCAGCGGGTGCGGAAGTTGCAGCCTGCGATGTCCTCCGTGGGGCTCGGCAGGTCGCCGTCGAGGATGATCCTGGTCCGGCTGCGTTCCACGGCCGGGTCCGGCACCGGAACGGCGGAGAGCAGCGCCCGCGTGTAGGGATGCTGCGGGTTGTCGAAGATCTGCTCCGCGGGTCCGCTTTCCACGATTCTGCCCAGGTACATGACGGCGACGGTGTCCGCGATTTGCCGCACGACCGCCAGGTCGTGGGCCACGAACAAATAGGACAGCCCGAGTTTTTCCTGCAGGTCCTGCAGCAGGTTGATGACGCCGGCCTGGATGGAGACGTCAAGGGCCGACACCGGCTCGTCCAGCACCACGATTTTGGGGTCCGTGACAAGCGCGCGGGCAATGCCGATGCGCTGGCGCTGGCCGCCGGAGAATTCGTGCGGGTACCGGGACGCCATGGACGGGTCAAGGCCCACCAGCTCCATCACGTCCAGGACCTTCTGCAGCCGGTCCTTGGCCGGAATGCCGTGGACGGTCAACGGCTCCGCCACAATGTCCTGCACCGGAAGTCGGGGATCCAGGGACGCCATGGGGTCCTGGAACACGACCTGGATGTCCCGGCGCAAAGCCTTGCGTTCCTTGCCGGACAGCGTCGCCACATCACGGCCGTTGATGGTGACCTGCCCGGCCTGGGGCTTGGCCAGTTCCAGGATCTCCATGATGGTTGTCGACTTGCCGCAACCGGACTCGCCGACCAGGCCCAGCGTTTGGCCGGACTTGATGTCAAAGCTGACGCCGTCCACGGCCCGGACGGTGCCGATGGTGTGCTTGAACACCGAGCCCTTCGTCAGCGGGAAGTGGCGTTTGAGCGCCGCAACCTCCAGCACGCTTTCCGGGGTGACTTCGGCCCGTTCGGCGATGGCCACCGGTGCTGGCACGGGGTAGAGTTCGGCGCGGTTGAGCCCGCCGTCGGCTATCTCGGCCACGCGCAGGCACGCCGAGGAGTTCAGCGGGTCATCCCCAATGATTGTCAGCGGCGGTTCCGTGGTGCGGCAGGCGTCAATGGCCACCGGGCAGCGTGGCGCGAACGGGCAGCCCGGCGCCAGGTTGCTCAGCTGCGGCGGGCGTCCCTCCAGCGGCACCAGCCGGGTGTGTCCGGCCGTGGCCAGGTTCGGCATGGAGCGCAGCAGCCCGATGGTGTACGGCATGGACGGGGCGCGGAACACTTGGTCCACGGTTCCGGTCTCGACAATCCGCCCCGCGTACATGACGGCGAGCCTGTCGGCGTTGCCGGCCACAACACCCAAATCGTGGGTGATGAGCACCACCGCGGCGCCGGTCAGGTCCTTCGCCTTCTGCAGCACCTCGAGGATCTGCGCCTGGATGGTGACATCCAACGCCGTCGTGGGTTCATCGGCGATGATCAGGCGGGGGTTGTTGGCAATGGCGATGGCAATCATGGCGCGCTGGCGCATGCCGCCGGAGAATTCATGCGGGAAGGCCTGGGCGCGGCGCTCCGGGTTGGGGATGCCCACCACCTTCAGCAGTTCCACGGCCCGCGCATTGGCGGCCAGCTTCGAGAGCTTGCTGTCGTGCAGCTGCAGGGATTCGGCGATCTGCGTCCCGATTGTGTAGACCGGGGTCAGGGCGGACAGCGGATCCTGGAAAATAATGGAAATGCCCTCGCCGCGCAGCTTGGACATCTCCCGGTCGCTGCGGCCCAGCAGCGATTTGCCCTCAAAAAGGATGTCGCCGGTGATCTTCGCGGACGACGGCAGCAGCCCCATCACGGCCAGCGACGAAACGGACTTTCCGGAGCCCGACTCCCCCACAATGCCCAGGAATTCGCCCTTGTCCACGTGGTAGTTCACGCCGCGGACCGCCGTGACGGCGCCGCTGGGTTGCGGGAACGTGACGCTGAGGTCGCGCACCTCAAGCAGGTGCTTTGACGTGTTCGACGGCGTGGGGCCGCGGCGTGCGCTGGTGCCGGCCGCCGGAGTGGTCGGGTTGCCTGCCTTGTTCACGGTTGGGTTTTCAGTAAGGTTCTCAGTCACGGTTGACTCCGGAGGTTGGGTCGACGGCGTCGCGCAGGGCATCGCCGACAAGGCTGGCCGAAAGCACCGTAAATACGAGGATGGCGGCGGGGAAGATGAACAGCCACGGGCGGGTTGCCGCGGCACCCTGGCCCGCGGCCAGCAGTGTGCCCAGCGAGACGTCGGGGGCCTGGATGCCGAAACCAAAGAAGCTCAGCGTGGTCTCGCTCAGGATCGCGCCGCCAACACCCAGCGTGGCGTCGATGATGAGCAGCGACGACACGTTCGGCAGCACATGCCGGCGGATGATGGTCCAGGTGTCAACACCCATGAACCGGGCCGCCTTGATGAAGTCACGTTCGCGCAGGGACCGTGTCTGGGCGCGGATCACCCGGGCCATGATCATCCAGCCAAAGCCTGACAGCAGGAAAATCAACGCCACCCAGGACAGCGACTTGAAGATGGGGCTGAGCAGGATGAACAGGAACAGGCTCGGCAGCACCAGCAGCAGGTCGATGACCCAGACGATGGCCCGGTCCCACCAGCCGCCAAGGTAGCCGGCAACGGCTCCGACAATGCCGGCAACAATGGCCGCCAGCGGGCCCACAAGCAGCCCGATGATCAGTGACTTGCGCAGGCCGACGATGGTTTGGGCGTAAATGTCCTCGCCAATGTCGCTGGTGCCGAACCAGTGCAGGCTTGTCGGGCTGGAGCCCATGTTGTAAACATCAAGGTCCGTGTAGTTCCACGCGTTGGGGGCCAGGCCAAAGATGGCCCACAGGATGATGGCGCCAAGGCCGACGATGCCAACCCAGAAGCGCGGTGTGCTGCGCAGCCGGGACAGCACCAGGCGGAAGCGGGAGACCGGTTTTTTGGACCGGACAATTTCGGGGTTGGCGGCGGCGGTGTCTGCGATGGGAATTTCCTCAAGCATCGACATGGCTACACCCTCACTCTCGGGTCGAGGGCTGCGTACACAATGTCGGCCAGCGTTCCGGCTATCAGGATCAAGATGGCGTTGAACAAGATTGCCCCCGTAAAGGCATTGATGTCACTTTGCGTGATGGCCTGGACGAGCATCTCGCCCATGCCGTGCCAACTGAACACGAGCTCCGTGACGGCGGCGCCGGCCAGGACGGTGGCGAACGAGTAGGCAAAGTACGTGGACATGGGGATCAAGGCGACGCGGACGCCGTGGCGGACGAGCGCCGAACCGCGGGTGCGGCCCTTGGAGCGGGCGGTGCGGATGTAGTCCGCGGCCAGCACGTCCAGCATGGCGCTGCGCTGATACCTGGAGTATCCGGCCGCACCCATGAGGGCCAGCGAAATGGTGGGCAACAACAGGTGCGCGGCGCGGTCCCAGAACTGGACCCACCAGCCGCCGTCGAGCCCTGCGGTGTATTCGCCGGTGAAGTTGATCAGCTGGATGCCCAACACGTTGTTGAGCATGGTGGCCACGATCATCAACAGGATGCCCAACACAAAGGACGGGGTGGCAAGAATGGTGAAGGAGGCGTAGGAAATCGCCTGGTCGCTGAACTTGTACTGGCGCACGGCACCCCAGACGCCAATGGCGACGCCAACAAGAGCTGCAATGATGGTGCCCAGGATCAGCAGGCGGAGGCTGGTGCCCGCCCGGGCCGTCATCTCGCTGATGACGGAGGTGTTGTGGATGGTGTCGCCGAGGGACCCCTCGGTCACGAGCCGCACGACCCAGTCCCAGAGCCGTTCAATCACCGGGGTGTTGGGGTTGACTCCGAGCTTGTCCAGGATCGAGTTGATGGTGGCGTCGGAGGGCCTGGGATTTCTGCCCAGGTAACGGCTGGCCGGGTTCAGGATGAGGCTGGCCAAAACATACGCACTCAACGTCGCGATGGCCGAAAGAATCGCGTAATTGATAAACCGTTTTGCTATGAAACCGATCAACGGATCAGCCTCCACAGCGCAGCGGAAGCGGCATCGCAACGACGACGCGCCATCCGCTGCTTGGGTGGGTGCAGTGGCATTTAATCATCCTTACAGCTGGCTCGCTGGCAGGGCCCTGGGTGACGGCCGCGCGGCAGCGGGATTGTTCGTTTTCTCGGCGAAAAGGGGAAATATGATCCCCCTCACGCACTGTCAAGCCAATGTACCCCAGCTCACACATGGGCCTGATCCGTCACAAGCGACCACTGTCCAAAAGGACTACTCTCCGGTAACTTGACGCTGTGCCGGCGCCACCCAAAAACGCGCATTCACGCGATTTTGGGCCGCTTTACGGCCCGGAAAATGTGACAAAAGCGTTACCTGTCCAAAAGGACAAGGGTCTGTGCCGCCGGGGCTGAGCGACGCCGCGACCCCTGTGCTGGAGGTAGGGTGCTGGAGGTAGGGTAAGGCACTAACACGATCCGGCAGGACCGATGGGAAGGAGCATGCATGCCTGCACAAAAGAACAGGAACAAGCTCCCCTTGCCAGAGGGCCCCGCAGCCCCGGCCCCTGCCGTTCACCGCAAAGGTGGCGGCGCCCTGGCCCGGATGCTGGTTGACCCGCAGCGTTCGCACACCGTCGTCGTTGTCTCCTACATCCCCGAGGACCCGCTGCGCATCGACGCGCCACGGCTTGCCACTTTGGTGGGGGCCGGGATCCAGGTGTTTGAACTGGCCAACGGCGTCGAGACGCACCAGCTGGAAAGGGGGCTCCCCGCGCGGCTGCACATATTTGGCACCGGCGCCCGCGTCTATCCGCACGGGGACCGGTGGACAGACAGGACGCCCCGGCCGCACATTCCCCGGCGGGCAGCCCAACTGGAGACCCTGTACGAGACACTGGAATTCGAGGTTCTGGCTGCCGAGCACTTTGAACCGGCCCGGCAGTCCGCCACGGCGCCGCTTCCCCTTATTGCCGAGGCGGTGGTCAGGGGCTTTCTCGCCGACGGCAGGGCACTGCTGGAGCTGGCGCCCAGCGGCGGCCAGGCAGTCATCCGAGGCGAGGACCTCCTGCCGGGAATCCCGCTCGACTGGCTTGTCAGCAAGGGACAGCTCATCACCGGCACCCTTGATCCGGCCAGCCATGTCCTCGACATCAAGGAACTCCTGCTCCCCCGCGCCTCACCCGTCACCTTTTACCGCAACGGCGACGTGGCGCTGGCCCGGGTCAAGTCCGTCTGCCCCTCGCACGCCACCGTCCACCTCTGGCCCGGCAGCGACTTCCGGATCGGCGTTGAACGCATCTCCTCCAACGACCTGGACTCGGCCCAGGACCTGCTGACCGAGGGTGAGGTTGTGCGGGTGCGGGTCCTGTATGAGAACGGCGCCGTCCGCCTGTCCATGCTTGACGTGGACGACGACGAACAAGCAGTCCCAGCCCCGCCGCTCCTTCGCGGCGGCCCGCCGTGGCTGGCCAGCGACAGGCCCTACGCCAGCCTCTTCACGCCCGGTTCCGCCGTTGCCCCGCCAGCCCCGGACGGCCCCGGCACGGCCGGCGAAGGCGAGCTGTCCGGCGTCGAACTTCCCGGGAAGGAAGAGCTGCTCAGCCCGGCCCAGCGGCGCACTGCCCTGCAAAGCACGCAAATGCAGCTGGTTTCGGCGCGGCGCACCATTGCTGAGTTGATGGCGGCGGCACGGAGGCAGGGTGCCACTGACGAGGTGGCGCGGGCGCTGCAGGATCAACTGGAGGATGAGCGCCGCGGTGCCGCCGAGTTGGCGCGGCTGCTCAACACCGCCGAACACCAGATTGACGCGCTCAGGGACGACCTCTCCAAGACCAAGTCCGCGCTGGTGCAGCTGCGGCAACAGCGGCGGTCGGCAACGTCACGCACCGAACTTGCCTCGGAGCTTGCCTCGGAGACGCTGTTTTTGGACGCCGGCGAGCAATTTGAGTTTGACCTGCGGCAGGCCTGGGCCCGGGCTGTTCCCGCCGGAGACAAGGCCGCCCATCCGCTTGGAAAGTACAGTTGCAGCCCGCATTTTTTGGCGTCGTGGGCCGTTCTGACCGAACAACAGCGCAGCAAGTCCCTGCGCGCCGTGGTCGACCTGGTCGCCGACAGGACGGGGCCGCTGCGCAGGCGCGAACCGCATGTGCTCAGGCTCAATGAGGGCGCCCATGCCGGGCCCACGCTGCGCGGCGGCGACGTGTGCATGCGCCTCTATGTGGAGCAGGGGACGGCCGGGGCGCTGCGCCTGCACTATTGGAAGCTGAGCTCGGGCGGTTTGGAGCTGCATGAGGTTGTCCCGCACGACGTGGTGAAGCCGTAAACTGGACCTCGTTGCTACTTGCCCGGGGGAAAGACTTATCGGCCCTGTTGGGGCTGATGCGAGCGGAAGGAATTGTGCCCACCATGGGTCAAAACATTGAGTTGGTCAGGTTGCTGGACGAGAACGGAAGCGAGATCGGAACGGCTGACAAGGCACTTGTCCACACCGCTGAAACGCCGTTGCATCTCGCATTCTCCTGCCACGTTTTTGACGCAGAGGGCCGGACGCTGCTGACCCGCCGGGCACTGTCCAAACTGACCTGGCCGGGAGTCTGGACCAATTCACTCTGTGGGCATCCTGCTCCCGGGGAAACCTTTGAAGAAGCCATCGTCCGCCGCGCCGAGACGGAATTGAACATCAAGCTCTCGGCAATCAAGCCCGCACTTCCCGGGTTCCGCTACCGCGCCACCGATGCCTCAGGCATTGTGGAAAATGAGGTCTGCCCCGTCTTCACGGCCGTCTATGCCGGCAGCGGTGAAATCTCGCCGAATCCCCAGGAAGTGTGCGACTTGGCGTGGGCGGATGTTGTTGACGTTGAGGAAGCCGTTGCGGCCGCACCCTTTGCGTTCAGCCCCTGGCTTGTCCAGCAACTTGCCGAGGGTGTTTACACCGGCGGGCGCCTGCCGGCCTGACCGCTGCCGCCCGCCCCGTCCAGCCTTGCCGCTCCCCTGCGTTTCCAGGGTGCCGTGTTTCCAACATGCTGTGATTCTAGGGTGCTGCCACCATGGCGGCGCTGTGCTCCCAGAGCTGCAGCGCAAGGGCGGGATCTTGCGCCAGCGCACTCGTCTTGGCCGGTTTGCGTTTCGCATAGTAGTCCCCGGCTTCCCAGTCCACACCCGGCTGGGTGGTGGCCAGCCACACAAGTGTGTCGGCGCCCTGGGCCGGGGAAAGCATGAACCGCCTGGCGAGGGAACCGTAGGCCAAGCGCATGAGTTGGGTGGACTCAGCCGAAAAGTTGCTGCCCACCACCCCTGGATGGAAGGCGGCGGCGTTGACACCGTGGTCGCCGTACCTGCGGTGCAGTTCCCTGGTGAAGAGGATGTTGGCCAGTTTCGCATTCCCATAGGCAGCATTAGCGCTGTAATTCTTTTCGGCGTCAAGGTCGTCAATGTCGAACTTCGCCATGTGTCGGTGGGCGGCACTTGACGTATTGATAATGGTTGCCCGGCTGGCCACCAACTGCTCGATCAACAAGGTCGTGAGCAGGAACGGTGCCAAATGATTCACCTGAAACGTCTTTTCATGGCCGTCGACGGTGACTTCCCGCGGCCCCATGATGCCGCCGGCATTGTTGGCGAGGACGTCAATGCGAGGATACTTCTGCGCCAGGGATGCTGCGAGCGCACGGACCTGTGCCAGATCCGTGAAGTCGGCAAGGAAAAAGTCGGCGTCCAGCTCCTGCGCAATGGCTTTGGTCTTCTCCGGCGAGCGACCGACCACCACCAGGGTGTCCCCCGGATAGGCCAGCATTTTTGCTGCGGCCTCGCCGATCCCGTCGCTTGCACCGGTAATGACTGTTGTGCGTGACATGTCGCATCCTTAGAACAATTTTCAGCATACATCGGCACCCGGCCAAAAAGCTCCGGCGTGCCGCCATTGGTTGCTCCCTGCAACACCCGTTGTCCGGGCGTTCTCTCCGTGCGGGCATCCGGGAGGTGGGCGGACGAGGAAATACGATGTTCTTGAAACTGAGAATTTTAGTGCGTTTGGGTCGCTCGAGGCCCGCCTTACGCAATACCGGCGAGGATAAGGAACCCCCATCTAATCGTGGAGGTGCCCGTTCCCTGTCGACGTCGGAGTGCTAGGCAGTTAAGCTGAGCACCAACGCGGCGCCTGTCATCACGACGCTTCTGCTAAGAAAACTTGGAGGGGTGGGAATGGACGACACACCGGCTGAGACACACCAGCCGTCGGCATGGGAGGTGCTCGCACCGATCATTGATCTGGTCACCCCGCTGGCTGTCCGCGCTGCTGCGACTCTGCGGTTGGCCGACTTCATGGTCGACGGCGCCATGCCCGTCGACGAAATCGCTCTGCAGTCGGGGGCGAACCCCGATGCCGTGGGCCGGGTGCTGCGGCACCTCGTAAACCATGGCGTCTTCGCCGAACCAACCCCCGGGCTGTTCGCACTGAATGACAAGGCGGCACTGCTGCGTTCGGATCACCCCTCCGGTATGCGCGTGGGTCTTGATCTGGAGGGATTCGGCGGGCAGATGGACCTGGCATTCACCGGGCTGCTGCACACCTTGCGCACAGGCCGTCCTGCCTGGGAGACCGTTTTCGGCGCACCATTTTGGGAGTATCTGTCCGCGAACCCCGCAATGAGCTCGTCTTTTGACGAGGCGATGACCGCAGGGGCAGAGTATGTCGCTGATGATGCGGCCGCGTACGACTGGCCTGAGGCCGGCCTTGCCATCGACGTTGGCGGCGGCACCGGCGCGCTCCTGGCCGCGGTGCTCGAGGCCCGCCCCCGACTGAGAGGGGTGCTCGTCGACCTGCCCGACACAGCGGCACGCGGTCGTGACCACTTGACCGGCAGAGGCCTCCATGACCGCAGCGAGGTGGTCGGACAGAGCTTCTTTGACCCGCTGCCGCCCTCTGGCGATGTCTACGTGCTCAACAGCGTCCTGCATGATTGGAACGACGCGGATGCCGCGGCGATCCTGCGCCGCTGCGCAGACGCTGCCGGGCTCGACGGTCGAGTGGTGATCATCGAGGAGCACAATGATGACGCCAACCGCAGCAATTTTGCCGAAATGGACCTACGGATGCTCGTGCTGTGTGGCGGTCGCGAGCGCACTCTCGCTGACTACACGGCTCTGGCGGCTGAAGCGGGGCTCACGGTTGCCGGCACCCGCACCACCGAATTGGGCCAGTTGTGCATCGAATGCATCGCCTCCCCGCCCTCTTGACGACAGCCGGAACACCAGGCCGGGCCCTTGTGAGTTACTGGCCGCCGCCAATCATGCGGGCGACTTTTTGTTCCAGGGCTGCGATGGTGACGTCGGGAAGGACTATCAACCCGTCCAGTTCCTTGCGGGCCCGCTTGTAGGCTGTTTGGCGCTCGGCAGGGGCCGCCGCTTCATCTTCGGCGATCTTGACCAGCTTGCGTGCAGTGCCCAGGCGTTGGCGCTGTTCGTCGCTGAATCCCGAGTCCTTGATCCTGTGGGCTTCCTTTTCCGCCACCTCAAACGCCACGGCAAAGGCGTTAACAGCGTTGCGGTAGTCGTCCCATCGGCTCTTGGCAGTAACCTCAGCGCCATCAAGCGGACGCAAGCCGTCGGCGTCGCGCTTTGCTCGTAGGAAGGCAACCGTCAGGGGCTCCCGAACGTCGCTCATCATGGGAAAGTCAATCATCTTGCCGACGTCGAGTTCGTAGTCCAGCCAGCGCCGGTTGACGGCGTCGTGCTCATCCATGACCTTGGCAACGTCCGCCGCGGAGTAGCCTTGCTGCCCTGGGGAATCCTTATGTGCGGACTCACCGCCGGGCTGCTGGGGTGATGCCGCGTCGAGGCCGGCCAATTCGGGATGCTGGAGCCTGTACATTTCGATTTTTCGCTGGTGCTCACGTTCGCGCGAGGACAGGAGCGCCTTGAATCCGCCGGCCACCATGCCGCCAAGCGGGAAGAGCAACCACCAATATGCGGCGAAGAGTTCAGGAAATGACATGCCTCCATGGTGTCACTTTGGCACCAACCCACCAATAGTTACGTACGGCGGGTTGCACCGGCTCTTCCGTGTCCTCCCGGCGTAACGATCCCCCGGATCCCCGTGGAGGCGTTGCAGAGCAGCTGAAACGAAACCTCGGTGATCAGCTCGGTGTTGTCGCTGGTGCCGCCAAGCAGCGCGTCGAGGAGGATGTTGTTGACCCCACCCACCATGGCAACACCCGTCAGCCGGGCAAAGTCCAGCGCCTCCGCCAGCACCAGATCGCCGGCGCTTGCCGTGAGCGGCCGTTGCGATTCCTTGGGATCGATCCCGCTCAGCAACAGCAGCAGCCGCATCGACTCGGCTGCAAACGCCGTCATGGACTGGTGGCGTTTTGCTTCAAGCTCGGCCGAAACCCCCACAATCTCCACGAGGATGATTTGTGCATGGCGCGGGTCGCCCAGCATGAAGTTGACCACCGCGGCCAGTCCTGCCCTGACCGAATCCAGCAGACCCTGCTCCGGCGCCCGCAACGCCTCGGTCACTTCCTGCATCAGCTGGGTGGCCAGCTCGTCATACACGGCGGTGAGCAATTGTTCCCGGGATTCAAACGACTCATAGAAATACCGCTCGCTGAGTCCGGCACTTTGACAAAGCGTCTTGATCTTGGCCGCCGGGTAGCCAGCCGTGCCAAAGACGTCAATCCCGGCTTCGATGAGCCGCCCACGTCTTTCCATGGCCCGTTCCGAGGACTGCATGCCCGAGTAGCGGCGGCCCAAGACCGCCGCGGCGTCGTGAGCCGGGGCGCTTGCTGCTGGCCTGGGGGCATGTGTGGTCATACCGCCAGTCTAGGGGACGGGGCGTGGGGCTCTGGGTTTCCATGGCAAGCGCGGCTATGGGGCACCCAGCACGTAGTGCTGCAAATCCCTCAGCGTTTGGGTCATGTGGCTGTCCATGGCCACCCGGGACCGTTCCGGGTCCCGCAATTCAAGGGAACGGAGGATCTCTTCATGCATCTCAATGGCGTTTGATTGGATTTCAGGCACCTGGGAGGTTTCTTCGCGACGGCTTTCCAGAACGCGATGCAGGGGCTCAAAGAGCACTGCGACAAACACATTGCCGGAGGCCTGCAGGATGCCGTCATGGAACGCCAGATCGGCTTCAACAAACGACGCCACGTTCCCGGAGTCATGCGCACCGCGCATCACTTCAATGTGGGCCGCCAGCTGCCCCAAGGCTTCATCGCTGATTCGTGCAGCCGCAAGTTCGCAGGCGCCGGTTTCCAGCATGCGCCGGAGCTCGATCAGCTGCACGGCGGCCGCGGCAGCGTCCTTCCCTTCAGACAGAACCCGCAGCACGGCCTCCAGGGAACCCCACTGGCTCAGCGGGTTTACGAAGGTTCCTCTACCGCGTTCAACGCGAAGAATTCGCTGTGCCGTCAACGTTTTCATGGCCTCCCGCACGGTCATGCGGCTGACTTCGTGCTGGGCCCCGAGCTCAAGTTCGCCCGGCACCAGTGACCCGGGGGCAAACTCGCCGGCCACGATCCTGTCCAGGAGGTCATCGGCCACCACCCCTGTCAACGATTTGCGTGCCATGGTCCCCCTTTGGCAATTCCATTGCCGTCTCTTTGTGATGACCATTGTACGGTCGTGCAACTGCCCTGAGCTGGGTGCTGCGCGGATGGCAAGGCAAAGATTTTGCCCCACTTGCACTGCGTTTGTGCCATATGCCACAATAACATTCAATGTTAGATGTCAGACATCTTACAAAAGATAAATATTCACGATGAGGTGTTCAGTGGTTCTTGAATCAGACTTGCTATCCCGTTTTCCCGCCGAGGTTCCGGTGCCGGCCGCAATGGTTGCGCAGAGGGTCACCGATACCGGTCGCGTCCTGGTGGTCCTTGACGACGATCCCACCGGAACCCAATCGGTGTCGAACCTTCCTGTGCTGACCCGATGGGACGTCGAGGACTTCCGCTGGGCCTACGCGCACCGCATTGACGGGCAGCGCGCCAACGCCATCTATGTCCTGACCAACACCCGCAGCCTGGATCCTGCCGAAGCATCCGAGCGAAACCGCGATGTCGTCAGCAATGCGCTTGCCGCCGCGTCCCAGTCAGGTGTCGCAGTGGGATTTGTCAGCCGCAGCGACTCGACCCTCCGCGGCCACTACCCGCTCGAACCAAACACCATCGCCGCCACATTGCTGGCCAATGGGGCCGGACATAATGGGGCCGGACATGTTGACGGCGTGGTCATCGTGCCCGCTTTCCCCGATGCCGGCCGGGTCACCATTGGCGGAGTCCACTACACACGCGCTGGAGGAGGTGCCCTGGTGCCTGTCGGCGAGACCGAGTTCGCCAAGGATGCCACTTTTGGATACACAAGTTCGCGGTTGGACAGTTACGTTGAAGAAAAGTCGCAGGGGCGTTTTGCGGCTGCCGACGTCATCGTGGTGGACTTGTTCCTCCTGCGCACGGGCACACCGGCGGAGGCTGCCGTTGCAATTGCCAACGCCCTCGAGGCCGCACAGGACTCGCGCCCGATCGTGGTTGATGCCGTGACTGAAAATGACCTCCGCGTGTTGGCGCTGGGACTTGACGAGGCCGAGCGACGTGGAAAGTCCTTCATCTACCGTGTTGGTCCGCCGTTTGTCCGGGCCCGCATTGGACAGGAAATCCGCGACGAACTCGACACGACTGAGATTTTCCCTGACGCCGGGCCGGCAGCGGTGCCGGCCACCGGCGGTCTGATCGTGGTTGGCTCGCATGTCGGTGTGACCACCCGCCAGCTGGCGGCCCTGAGCGAACAGCACCGGTCCGCCAAGACAGTTGAAATCAACGTGGAAGAGCTCCTTGCGGCCCAGGGCGGCTCTCATCTGGACGACGTCGTCGCACAAGTGGGTGCGGCACTCGCCGAGGGCGACGTGATTGTCCACACGAGCCGGCTGCTCATCAAGACCGACGATGCCGCAGCGAGCCTTGAGATTGCGCGAACCGTCTCAGCCGCTGTCGTGCAGGTTGTCAACCGGACGTTGAAGGCTACTCCACCCCGTTTTGTGATCGCCAAGGGCGGCATCACTTCCTCGGATGTCGCAGCACACGGCCTGGAAATCCGCCATGCCATTGTGCGCGGCCCCATGCTCCCCGGCATTGTGTCCCTGTGGGAGCCGGTTGGCGGGCCAGCTGCGGGCATCCCTTACATCGTTTTCGCCGGAAACGTCGGTGACGATCAGTCCCTGGCCGATGTGACCCGCAAGCTCAGCAGCACCTTTTAGAACCCTGCCGTCCGATTTCCGGGCCGCGTTCACATACTTTCAAGGAGAACACCATGACTGAAAACTACACAGTCGCCGTCCTTGGCCTGGGCGCCATGGGCCTGCCCATGGCCACACGACTCGCCACCCAACTCACCGTCCACGGCTTCGACATTGCAGAACCCCGGCTCAAACTGGCCGCCGCGGCCGGCGTCAACACCTTCGAATCCGCCCGCGCCGCAGCCGACGGGACTGACGCCCTGCTGCTGGCCGTGCGAAATGGCGAGCAGCTCGATGAGGTGCTCTTCGGCACCAACGGCGTCGCATCTGCCATGGCCAGGGGATCCGTCGTGATCCTCACCAGCACCGTCGGAACCGAAGCCATTCCGGGAACAGTGGAACGTCTTGCCGGCTACGGCGTCGAACTCGTTGACGCACCCTTGTCAGGCGGACCCGTCCGCGCCGGTGAGGGCGATCTGTTGATTGTTGTCGGCGCCACACCCGCTGCAAGGACGCAGGCGGCACCAGTATTGGGGCTGCTGGCCTCGACGCTGTCGATCGTTGGCGACAAGCCCGGCGACGGACAGGCGCTGAAGACCGTGAACCAGCTTCTCTGCGGGGTGCACATCGCCGCAGCAGCGGAGGCCCTTGCCTTGGCAGATGCCATGGGGCTGGACCAGGCCAAGACCCTGGCCGCGCTTGAAGCGGGTGCAGCCGGCTCCTTCATGCTCTCCAACCGCGGGCCGCGCATCCTTGAGGCCTACAGCGAAGACGGCGCCGAGGTCCTGAGCAGGCTGGACATTTTTGTCAAGGACATGGGCATCGTGGGCAAGGCTGCCCGTGCCGCCGGCATGGCCGCTCCCATGGCCGCAGCCGCCGAGCAGCTGTACTTGCTGGGCCAAGCCCAGGGACTTGCCGCTGCGGATGACTCAGCTGTCATCAAGGTCGTTGCCCCGGCCCGGCGCCATGCCGGCTGATCCCCACATAACCGCACTGATTCAGACCGTGTCGAAGGAGCCCCCCGTCAGCCCCGCTGAAGGGCCAGCGCTTCGTCCAGGACCGCCCCAAAGTTCGCGGCATCATGGGCAAATCTGCCCAGGAACAGGCCCGAAACATGGTTTAGTTCCGGCAGCAGCCCGGGCTTGGCGGAGCCCCCATAAATGATGGGCAGTTCGGCTAGTCCGTGCTGTGCGAGCAGCCCGCGCAGTGCGTGGACAACGCCGGAAATGTATCCGGCATCCGCCGGCTCCGGGGCCCCGATCGCCCACACCGGTTCATAGGCAATGATCATGGAGCTTGCCGCCTCCCAGTTCCCTGCCACGGCCGCGGCGATTTGTTCGTATACGAACCGCGCCGCCGTCGCAGGCGTGGAATGGCCGGGTTCCCCGACACAGAGCAACGGCCGGATGCCTGCTGTCACTGCTGCAGCAACTTTTCGCGCCACCATTGCATCGTCTTCGGCGAAATGCTTCCGCCGCTCGGCGTGGCCAAGTTCCACCAGGCCGACGCCGAGTTCCGCAAGCATTGAGGGGGCGACTTCACCCGTCCATGGCCCGTCGGCCCAGCCGGCATTCTGGGCACCGAGGACCAGTGGCGTTCCGGCGATGAGCTCCACCGCGGCGGGGAGCACCGGAAACGTTGGGATGACAAACGGGACAACCCGCCCGGCCGCAAGGCCCGGGCGGGAGTCCACTTCATGGCGCAAATTCCGCAACCAGTCCAGGCTGGCACCGTATCCCATGTACATCTTGGTGCTGACTCCGACGTACAGGGGAGTCTCTGCCTGGTTCTTGCTGGAGGGGTGGGACTGCGTCATTTTCCAATTCACTTTCACTTGCTGGTTGAAGCTGCGGCCTACTTGTCGAGGAGGTCGTCTGCCTTGCTCGAGAAGCGGCGAGTGCCCCACATCATCACTGCTGCCACGAAGGGCAGGATGCCCAGTGCGACGAGCCCCATCGCCCCTGATTCGGAGGCAAAGGTCTCGTTGACAGCGGTACGCATGATCGGTGCCACGAATCCGCCCAGGTTGCCCAAGGAGTTGATGAGACCTATGCCGGCAGCGGCCGCTGTTCCGGTAAGGAACGCCGTCGGGTAGGACCATGCGATGGGGCCGATGGAGAGGAAGCTGCAAACTGCCAAGGTGATGAAAAGGATGCCCAAGGCCGGGAGGTTGTTTGCACCAGCCCACGCCGATCCGAAAATGCAGAGTCCTGTGGAAACAAACAGCCACGTACCCAACACGCGGCGGCGGATCACTGTGGATGCGTACTTGCCGATGAAGTAGCAGGCAAACATGCCGAAGAACCACGGCACAGCTGCGAGCAACCCTACCGCCAGACCAACCTTCTGCCCCGTCAGTTGCGCGACCTGCTGCGGCAGGTAGAAGGTCACGCCGTAAACGGCGATCTGCAGGCAGAAGTAAATGAACGTGAAGTACCAGACACGACCATTGGTCAGCGCGGCCATGACACCTGAAGGGCCGGATTCCTTCTTGAGCACGTCTTCTTGCTGCATGACCGCCGTGAGGGCGTCCTTCTCTTCCTGACGGAGCCATTTGGCTTTCTGCGGCCCGTCAATGAGCAGGAAGAACGCGAAGATACCGGCGACGATCGCCAGGGAACCTTCAACGAAGAACATGACCTGCCAGCCATGAACGCCGGGTACCTGGTCACCAATGTTGATGAGCCAGCCGGACAACGGTGAACCGATGACCTGGGAGAACGGCTGTGCCAGGTAGAAGATGGCGAACATCTTCACGCGGTGCTTGTTCGGGAACCAGTCGGCAAGGTACATGATGACGCCGGGGAACAGTCCTGCTTCGGTCACACCGAGCAAGAAGCGCAGTGCGATGAAGGAGCCGTCGCCCTGAACGAACGCGAAACACGCAGAGACGATGCCCCAGGTAATGGCGATGCGGGCCAGCCAAATCTTGGCGCCCACCTTCTTCATCAGCAAGTTGCTGGGGATTTCAAAGATTGCGTAGCCGATGAAGAAGATGCCGGCACCAAGAGCGTAAGCTCCGGCGGTGATGCCCCGGTCCATTTCCAGCGCGGACTCTGCGAAGCCAACGTTGGTGCGGTCCAGGAAGGCGACGACGTACAGAATGACCAGCATCGGCATGAGCCGGTAGGTCGCCTTCTTGATTGCTGATTTCAGCGCTGGGGACTCCAGCGCTGTCGTATCGTGCTTAGTTAGAGCTGCCATACGTAACTCCTCGTTGAGTCAAACTTTTGAAAGGTATTTCGGACGCGTTCGCAATGAACACTGATGGTTTGGGTTAGCGCGGGTAGGCCATCAGGACGATGGCGACGCCACAAATGACGATCCCTACCAGCAGGTACAACTTGCGTGCCAAGGTCCACTTGGCGGAATTCTCGTTGTTCATCGAAGCTCCTAGTGCATGTACAGTCCGCCATCCACGTTCAGCGTCTGGCCGGAGATGTAGCCGGTGTCCTCGCTGATCAAGAAGTGGATGGCTGCTGCGATGTCCCGGGTGCTTCCCACCCGGTTGACGACGAGGTCCTTGACCAGCTCGTCCTTACGATCGTCCGAAAGTGTGCCGCCCATGATGTCGGTGTCGATGGGGCCGGGAGAGATCGCGTTGACGGTGATGTCGAAGGGGCCCAATTCCCGGGCAGTGGATCGGGTCAAACCAATGACGCCCGCCTTCGCCACGGAGTAGGCCGTCTTGGAAAACGTTCCACCGCCACGCTGTGCCGACACCGAGGAGATGTTGACGATGCGCCCGATCCGGTTCTTCACCATGGACTCAGCCACACGTCGGGTTGCGTAGTGAACGCCGTTGAGATTGATGTTCAGCACCCGGTTCCACTCCTCAGGGGTTACTTCCAAATACCCGACGGGCGAGCTGACACCGGCAACATTTGCCAGCGCAACGATCTGCGGCAATTCTGCTTCCAACGCGTCAATGGCGTTGCGAACGGAGGTTTCGTCGCCGATGTTGGCGCCGACCCCGTGGGCCTTGACCCCGAACTCGGCGGCAACCGATGCGGCCACCGACTTGCAGGCAGCATCATCGAGATCGATGATGCCAATGTTCCAGCCATTTTCGGCCAGGTAGTTCACGGTTGCCCGGCCGATGCCACGTTCAGAGACGGCACCGGTGATGATGGCGGTGCGTTCTGCCGGGAAATTTCCAGCTGTTTCAGACATAGATTCTCCTAAGATTGTGTGATGATCGACGGCGTTTAGTGAATCGGTGCCGGACCGAGGTCGTCGAGCAGCTGCTGCATTGCCACATACGCCTTGTTGCGGTAAGCGATCAGCTCCGCGGTGCGTTCGGCGGGCACGTTCAGGAAGCCCGAGCCGGTCTTTGTGCCGAGCTTGCCGGCCGCAACCAGGTCGCTGAGGATCTTCGGTGTTGCGAAACGCTCCGGGAAGCCGGTCTGCAGGGATTTGTAGCAGAAGTCGTACACATCCAGACCGGCCATGTCGGCAATCGCGAAGGGCCCGAAGAAGGGCAGACGGAAGCCGAAGGTCGTGCGGACCAGGGTGTCGACGTCGTCCGCGGTGGCAATGCCCTGCTCAACCAGCTGCGCGGCCTCGTGGAACAGCGCGTACTGCAGCCTGTTGAGGACGAAACCGGTGACATCCTTGACGACGGCCGTCTGCTTGCCGGTGGAGTGGACCATGTCGCGGGCCGCACCAACCGTGGCGCTGGATGTTTCAGCGTGGGGAATGATCTCCACGCCGGGGATGAACGGTGACGGATTGGAAAAGTGCACGCCCAGGAAACGTTCCGGGTTGACCACGGGTTCGGCCAGCTCGGCAATGGAGATGGTTGAGGTGTTGGAACCGATGATGGCGTCGGGGCGTGCTGCCGCGCTGATCCGGGCGAGTGTTGCGTGCTTGATGGCGAGCACTTCGGGAACTGCTTCTTCGATGAAGTCGGCGTCGGCGACGGCTTCTTCGATGTCCTTGGCGGCCCACAAGTTCTTGCGCAACGTCTCGGTGGCGCCTTCGGGGAACAGCCCGTCGGCGACAAACTGGTCTGACTCGACCAGGAGGCGCTCGTAGTTCTTGGCCGCAATTTCCGCCGAGACATCGGACAGGGCCACGCGGGCTCCGCCGAGGGCCAGGACCTGGGCGATTCCGCCGCCCATGTAGCCCGAACCCACCACGGCAAACTGCAACTGCTTTTCGGTGTTTTCTACGGTGTCGCTCATGATCAAACTGCTTTCGTGTAAGTGGGTTCGTAGGAGCAAATTGCTTCGACTTTTTCCGCCGAAGCAGAAGATTCATCGAAAGTGTATGAGAGCCATTCGGAGACGAGCTTCTTGGCCAGTTCCAAGCCAATGACGCGCTGGCCCATGGTCAGCACCTGTGCGTTGTTGCTGAGCACGGAACGTTCCACGGAATAGCTGTCGTGTGCGGTGACGGCACGGATGCCGGGGACCTTGTTCGCTGCGATGGCGACGCCCAGGCCGGTGCCGCAAACAAGCAGCGCGCGGTCAGCTTCTCCGTCAGCAACCTTACGTGCCGCATCGACAGCAACGTGGGGGTAGGCCCGCTTGTCGTTGGCGCCGACGCCGATGTCCAGCACCGAGTGGACGCGAGGATCTGCTTCGAGAAGTGCCACGAAGGCATTCTTGTACTCGACACCAGCCTCATCATTTCCGACGATGATGCGAATTCCTGTTGTGTTCTGGCCGCTCATGCTCGCGTCCCACTTTCCATTAGTTCGTTTTCAATGTGTTGGCCCAACCGCTCCACGATCAAGCTGAAGGAGACGGCCCCGGGATCGGGGTGCCCCAAACTCTTTTCGGCCAAGGGCCGGGCCCGTCCCTTCAGGGGACGAAGTTTGGCCGTTGCCGCAGCAGCATCCTGGGAGATGACAGCGGCTGCTTTCACTGCAGCCACCACGGGACTCCCCGCCGCTATGGAAGCGAGGAAAGCGTCCCTGAACGGCAGGATGGCATCGACCATGGTCTTGTCCCCCGGCTCGGCCTTGCCCAGCGTGGTGATGGCATTGCTGAACGCCTCAACGGCGCCGGCCGCATCCTTGCTGGAGTAGGAGTCCTGATTGCCGAGTGCTGCGGCGGCGGCGATAAATGCCGTCCCCCACAACGCACCCGAGGTACCCCCGGCCTTCTCTGACCAGGCCTCACCGGCAGCGGTCAGCACGGCAAGAACAGACGCACCGCCGTCCAGATCGGCCGTCTGTTTGGCAGCTGCACTGGCGGCATCCACACCGCGGCGCATGCCGATGCCGTGGTCGCCGTCGCCGGCAATCGCGTCAAGGTTCCCCAGCGCCTCTTCGTGTTCCATGACCACGTCCCGGATGGCCGACACTGCTGTTACTGCTTGGCGGCCCAGCGCGGCCGCGGCCGGTGTCGGCGTTTCCAGCTCTGTCGATTCGGCCTCGTCAGCGGCAGCCACGCTGCGCTGGGCACGGGGGGTGGCGTTGCCCTTGCGGAATGCCGGGGTGTCTGCGGGTGCACCCCAGTATTCCTTCAGTTCCTCGTCGAGCCACAGCAGTGTCAGGGACAAGCCGGACATGTCCAGGCTGGTCACCAATTCACCGCATTCGGGCTCAATGATGCTCAGGCCCGCGTCGGTCAGGAGCTTCTCAACCCTGCCGAACAGCAGGAACAGTTCGTCGTACTTGACGGTGCCGAGGCCGTTGACGATCACGACGACTTCGGTGCCCGCTTCGTCCGGCTTGTCGGCCAGCAGTCGCGTGACCAGAAGCTCGGCCAGCTCGGACGCCGTCGGCATGGGGTGTTCGGAAGTACCCGGCTCACCGTGGATGCCCAGGCCGAGCGCCATCTTTCCGGCGGGCACATGGAACAGTGCCTCATCGGCGCCCGGCAGGGTGCAGCCGTCAAAGGCCACGCCCAGTGAGCGCGTGCGGTGGTTGGTCTTGATGGCCAGACGTTCGACGTCGTCAAGGTTCAGTCCCGCTTCGGCAGCGGCGCCGGCGATCTTGAAGACCGTCAAGTCCCCGGCGATGCCGCGGCGCTTTTCGATCTGGTCCAAGGGCGCACTGGCAATGTCATCTGTGACGACGACGGTGCGCGTTTCAATGCCTTCGGCGTTGAGCCGCACCTGTGCCTGGCCGAAGTGCAGCACGTCGCCGGCGTAGTTGCCGTAGCTGAGCAGCACTCCGCCGTTCATGCTGGCGGCCTTGGCCACCCGGTAAATCTGGCCGGCGGCCGGTGAGGCAAACATGTTGCCACAGGCCGATCCGGCTGCGAGGCCGGCACCCACCAGACCGGCAAAGGCCGGGTAGTGGCCGGAGCCGCCGCCAACGACCAGGGCCACCTGTCCATCTTTCATTTCAGTGGACCGGACCACGCCGCCATCCACCCTGGCAACATACTGCCGGTTTGCTGCGACGAAACCGTCGAGCGCATCGTCGGCGAATTCGGCGGGATTGTCGAATATCTGAGTCATGATTCCTTCTTGAGTCCTGTGCGTTGGCTCTGGCTGGAGCGCGGTTGTGGCGCGCCCCGGGCCGGTGTCTGGCTGGTGCCTAAACGGTGAGCAGCGAGGTTGCCGGTGCGGGAAGCTGGCGACCCTGTGCGACCTGGCTGGTGCCGAGTGCGTAGCCATCGGTCTTCGGCAGGATCTGTGAACGCAGGTATTCCTGGTTGCGTGCCGTAACGCTGAGGCCGTCTCCACCGTAGTGCTCGGTGCAAATGATGCCCTGGTAGCCAACGGAGATGGCAACCTTGAAGGCTTCGCGGTAGCTGATCAAGCCGCTTTCCATTGGAGCGGGCATGGCCACGTACTGGCCGCGTGCCACATTCTCATCACGGATGTAGTTCTTCACGTGCCAGTAGTTCGAGTAAGGCAGCGTCTTGGCAACCACTTCGCGCCAGTCCTCGATGGGGCGGTGCAGGCGGATGAGGTTTCCAATATCCGGGTTGAGACCGACATTGGCCAGGTCGATGTCCTGCACCAGCTGCACCGAGGAATCTGCGGTGCCCAAGTAGGTGTCTTCGTACATTTCCAAGGAGAGCAAGATGCCAACCTCGGCTGCGTGCCGACCGAGTTCGCGGAGACGGGTGACTGCTTTGTTCCAGGTTTCGGTGTCCCCCACCGGATCAACGTGGCCCTGAACGGTCCAGAACCACAACTGCTTCTGCTGTTCGGCCGTAAGTGCCTGGTGGAGGCCTACGGAGACAACTTCGCAACCGAGCGCCGCGGCGGCGTCAATGGTGCGGTGGCTATAGGCCAGGTTTGCTTCCCAGTTGGCTTCTTCGATGATGCTGCTGCGGATGGCGGAGATGACAGGGATGCCGATGCCGACATGGTCTGCGGCCGCCTTGAACTCCGTCAAGCGTGCCTCGCCGAGGTCTCCGGGCCGGACCCAGCTGTCGGTCAGGTCGGCATTTGAGAAGCCCGCATCCTTGACTTCCTGGAAGACGTTAGTCCAGGCCGAAGCGTCTGCATCGTTGATGTGCAGCCCGTTGGCGTCGACGCCGGGGAACTGGAGCAGGGCCGCTGTAATGGGCCAGTTTTCCGCTGTGTATGCCATCTGTAGAACTCCTAAATCGTAATCCTGTTTCCTATAGGATCTATCATTACGAAGGGATGCGCATATGTCAAGCGTCACATCCAGCAGGCCGACGGGGCACCCAGGGCAGGCCGACGGGGCACCCAGGGCAGGCCAATTCCACCCGTGCCGACTTGGG